>CAIMMA010000469.1 GCA_903842475.1 uncultured bacterium | reverse complement strand
TTGCTCCCGGTCAGCTGCAGGGCTTGTTCCAGCACATAATCGAGAAGTTCCTGGACAATCTGGGCAGGGTGCTGCAGGATTTCCACCAGCCTTCTCAATCGCGATTCGTTGAGTCGGATCTCCTCCTCGGCCTGCTTGTGCTCGGTGATATCCAGACAATGGCCGATATAGCCGATAAATTCGCCTTTACTGTCATGGCGCGGACAACCGTCATCGAGTATCCAGCGGTATGCACCATCGTATCGGCGGAGACGATACACCATGCTGAATGCCACTCGACGATCAAACGCACTTACATAAATATCCAAACACCGCTGCATGTCCTCGGGATGCACACCTTCCGTCCAACCGTTGCCCATTTCCTGTTCAAGGGCACGACCTGTAAAGGCAAGCCAGATGGTGTTGAAATAGTTACATAGCTTATCTGTCCCAGATGTCCAGATCAATGCCTGGCCGGAATTGGATAAGGTCTTGAAGTTTTGTTCACTTTCACGCAGTGCCTCCTCGGATTGCTTGCGCTCGGTGATATCAACCAGCACGATTCGGAACATGGGCGCGTCAACCTTGTCCTGCACAAGGGTAATCGACAGATGTACCCAAATGACCGTTTCATCCCGTTTCACCATCCGCAGTTCGCGTATTTGTGCGTTGCTCTCAAAAAAGAGCAGCTGTTTGCGAAGTAGATAAAAGTCATTCTGATCTTCTTTGAGAATAAACCTTGAGAAGGGTTGCTTTGCTAGTGAACCCGGTATGTACCCTAACAGGGTAGCTGCCGTAAAATTAGCATCAAGGATCAATCCAAGGTTATTCACCACAACATAACCCACAGGTGCCAAGTCGTAGAGCTCGAAATAACGTTCTCGCGCGGCATCCAGTTCCACCTGCGCCCGCTGCAGTTCTTCATTTTGAATCTCAAGCTCAATCTGGTGCACCTGCAGTTTGTGGAGCAGCAACTGAGCGTCTTCACGTGATAGCGCCTTCAGATCTTCCGGTGTGCGAGCCATCTTTTCTCGAAAGAGCTTCTCGGCCTGTTGGCGCAGGGCAAGCTTTGCCTCTACTGACTCAAATCGCGGTGCGTCTGCTTGCGGCAAACCGGTTCTCGTCTCCGCTGCCAAAGGAGATTGTTCAGTGCGCTCATCCTCGTGGTTCATTGCGCCTCCTTTCTCTCTACTCCACGGGCTCTCTCTGTGGTCGCTATCGCATACATCTGCCCGGATGCATCGATCAACGCAGTGGCGGTTATCCAGATTTCCACGACACTACCGTCTTTGGTGATCCGCTGGGTACGATAGGGCTCTAAAATTTCAGACAGACTCAACTGATAGATTTTGCCCAAGGTCTCTTCTCGCAAATCTTCCGGAATCAGATCGCGCATGTTCATGGACAGTGCCTCGACTTCGCTCCAACCATACATTCTCACGGCTCCGGGATTCCAGGCCATGATGCGGCCCTCCAAATCCTGCATTGCGATAGCATCGTGGGCATCGCGTACCACTACTGCCAGGCGGAGCAACTCGTTAGCTTTCCGCAACGACTCCTCAGCCCGTTTGCGCTCGGTGATGTCAATGCCCACCCCTGCAAAATAGGTTTTCCCGTCTAGGATCATCCGAACCCCGTTTGAATGCACCAGCAGCTTTCCGCCATCCTTCATCAACAGGTGAGCTTCGACCTCGCCTTTCCCGGTCGTAAGCACTTTTTCAACTGCAGTCGCCACTCTTACAGCATCCTCACCCTCGAACCATTTTGCTATAGTCATGTGAGATAATTCTTCTGCTGAATAACCAGTCATCTCTTCATGTTTCTTGTTCCACCTGACAAGGTTTCCCTGATCGTCATAGACAAAAAGGTATCCTGGAATAGTCTCAAACAGTGCTTCAGTAAATTTATTCTCCCGATTTAGCGCTGTTTGTGTCAATTTCATCTCCGTGATGTTCACGAAAGTAATGACCGCGCCTTCAATCACGTTGTCGGTCGTGCGGTAGGGTTGGATGCGCAACATGTACCACTCACCAGTCTGTGTCTGGACTTCAACTTCTTTGGGAATCAGGGTGTCCAGTACCCTCTGCGTATCGGCCACCAGGGCGTCGTAATTCTTCAGATTGGTGACGGTGTGGGCCACCGGTCGGCCCGTATCACTCAGAATCAGGTTGATTATATGGGTGGCAGCAGGAGTAAAGCGTGTGATGCGCAGTTGATGATCCACAAAGACGGTCGCGATACCGGTCCCCGCCAAAAGGTTGTTCATATCGTTGTTGGCCTGTGAGAGGTCGACAACTTTAGTTGACAGCTCTGAATTGACCGTGGCCAGCTCTTCGTTAACCGATTGTAACTCCTCCTTCGAGGTTTCCAGCTCCTCATTGGTGGATTGCAGTTCTTCATTAACCGACTGCATTTCCTCGTTGGACGACTTGAGCTCTTCGTTGGAGGTTTCCAATTCCTCATTGGCGGTATGAAGGTATTCTTCTTTAGCTCGTAGTTTTTTTTTGAGCGTTTCAACGCGAGTATCGTTGTCCGGCGTTTGTTCACCGTCTACGGAAGTTTGCTCAGTGCTAAGGATACCAAGTTGTGGGGTTTCCTCTAAAATGACTAAATACAGCGGCTCCTCGGGCGTCGCCGGAAGGCCTGCTGTCACTGGACGGATGGTCAGATTGGTTACGCTGTAGTCGCCGTTCGATTTAATCCGTAGGCCTGAGCGGCAGACAATCTCCTGATCCTTTGCGGCTTTGTGCAGCGCAGTGGTCAAGTCACGCCGCAATCCTTCGCGAGCCATCCTCAGGACGTTGTTGATTTTCGCCTCGCCTACAATCAGTTCCAAGTACATCGCAGGGCGGCCGTGCAGATAAAGAATATCACCTTGCCTGTTGACGAGGATAGCCGTCAGGGTGACTTGTTGCATGATCGTTTGTTCGGTCAATTCGCGCAGTGCCAGTTTTTTGGGAACTGCTGTTTTTGTGTTCTGCGGGAGCGCCATTTCCGTTGAGGCTAGAGGCGGTAGAAAGTCCCTCCGGTCCTTGCGTGGGGGGTACAGATCCTCCTTACGTTGATACAGTTTAAACTTGCGGTCCAGCGCGACAAACAGGTTGTTGAAGTCGCCCACAGTTTCCGAGGTCCCCAGGAAGAGCATGCCGCCTGGGTTCAGTGCATAATGGAAGAGCGGGATGAGCCGCTTCTGTAGATCTCCGTTCAGATAGATCAGGAGATTGCGGCAACTGATGAGATCGAGTTT
>CAIMMA010000468.1 GCA_903842475.1 uncultured bacterium | reverse complement strand
TTTTTTGTGCCGTCGTTTCGAGCTATTCTGCGTCCAGTCTTTTCTCGCCCTACACTCGGTGATCGCGACATGTCGTTGCCATCAATCGCTCAACCGCATCAGCAGATTCCCCGCAACCGTGCGGCGGTACGCCGCCGAGGCTCGCAGGTCATCAATCGGCCGGACCGTTTCCCGGACAGCGTCGGCCGCTATCGCCAGGGATTCCTCGGACAAGGGGCGGCCGATCAGCACCTGTTCCGCCGTTGGGCAGCGGAGCACCGTCGGGCCGACGCTCCCCCAGGCCAAGCGAACATCGGCAACACAATCCCCCTCCAGACGGATCATGGCGGCCAGGGAGGCCACCGCGATGGCCAGGGATTGGCGCTTGCCCACCTTTTCAAACCATTGGAGATCCCAGGCTCCGGGCGGTGGCAGGAGGATGCGACGGATGACTTCCCCCGGCTGCAGCAAGGTTGTGCGTGGGCCGCAAATGAACCGGTCAATCGGCAGCATTCGAAAGCCGCCTGCGGCGCTGATTTCGAGAACCGCTGCCAGCAGATAGAGGGGCGGCAGGGAATCGCCGGCGGGCGAGGCAGTGGCAATGTTGCCACCCAGAGTGGCCATGTTCCTGATGGCCGGGCCGCCGACGGTGCCGGCGGCTTGGGTCAGAATCGAGTAGCGGCCGGCCAGCAGGGGATGGGTCATGATCCGGCTGAAGGGAACGCAGGGACCGATGCTGACGCCGCCGTCCGGCTGCGCGGCGATAACGGAGAATTCTTCCAGGCGTTCCAGGGCAATCAGCGGCCGGTTCTCCCGGCCGGCAGCACGCAGCGCGACCAGCAGATCGGTGCCGCCTGCCATGATGGGGCTTTCCGGCAGCTCTGCCAACAACCCGAACAGGGCCTCGAGGGTGGCGGGAAACAGAACCTGCTTCATGGCGCATCACACTCTTTCATCGCGCGTTCGACTGCATCCACAATCTTGACATACCCGGTGCAGCGGCAGAGGTTGCCGGAGAGTCCCTGCCGAATCTGCTCCCGGGCCAGAGCTTCTCCGCTCCGCACCAGTGCCAGCGACGCCATCTCCATGCCGGGGATGCAGTAACCGCACTGCACGGCTCCCTCTTCGGCAAAGGCGGCCAGCAGGCCTTGGCCTTCTTCGGTCTGTTCCAGCCCCTCCACCGTTTCCACCATGCTGCCCTCCAACTGAGCCGCAAGCATCAGGCAGGACAACTTTGGTTCGCCATTCACCAAAACCGTGCAGGCGCCGCATTCGCCGGTGCCGCATCCCTCCTTGGTGCCGGTCAGGCCCAGATCTTCCCGGAGCAGATCGATCACCCGGCGGTCGTCCCGGACTTCCGTTGCAACCGTACTGCCGTTGAGGGTAAATGCTACGGGCGGCTTTGCGGCTGCGGGCCGTGTTCTCTCACTCATTACCTATCCTTAGCGCTTGCCCTTCTCGCCGGTCCGAACCTCGGAACGGCGAGAAGGGCTTGGTATTGAAAAAAAAGGCGTTGGCGCAACCCTCAGGCGGCGCGGTGCTTGTCCACACAGGTGACTATTTCGGCAAGGGTGTGGACGTTGAGCACATCTTCCATGCTGATCGAAATTTTGAAGGCATCTTCAACCAGCACCAGCAGCTCGGACAGCGCCAGCGAGTCCAAGCCCAAGTCGTCGCGCAGATTGGCCCCGGGCTTGAGACCGCCTTGCGGCATCTTGGTTTTCTTCACCTTGATAATCAGTTCACTGACCTTCTCGTTTGTTGTCATCGTTTCTCTCCGTAGTTAAGGTTTTGGTCACTCCTTATGGAGTGCCAGCGAAGCAAGGTTGAGCCCCAACTGACGCCGCCGCCGAATCCGGTCAGCACCAGCCGGTCGCCATGCCCGATCCGTCCCGCTGCCAGGGCCCCGTGCAGCGCCATTGGGATGGATGCGGCCGAGGTGTTGCCGCAATGTTCCAGGTTGAGCACCATCTTTTCCAGCGGCAGATCGAGGCGGCCGGCAGCGGCCTCAATAATCCGGCGGTTGGCCTGATGGGGGATGATCAGGCGGATATCCGCCAGCGACAGACCGCCCTTTTCGATCACCCGCAATGCTGAATCTCCCAGGGCCCGCATGGCCAGCATGAAGATCCGATTCCCGTCCATCCGCAGATACTGCAGCTGCTCGGCAAGGGTTGCGGCCGAGGCCGGCAGGCGGCTCCCCCCCGCGGGGATCATGACCGCCGCATATTCGGCTCCCGAGGTGCCGACATCGGTGGCCAGCAGGCCGAATTCCTCCGGAACTGAACCGATGATTACCGCTCCGGCGCCGTCGCCGAACAGGATAGCGCTGTCACGGTCCGCCGGGTTGACAATCCGCGATAGAGTTTCCGCCCCGATGAGCAGCACCTTGCCGGTAAACCCGCAGCTGACCGCATGACAACCTAACACCAAGCCATAGACAAACCCGGTGCAGGCGGCTGAAAGATCGAAGCAGACAGCCGAGGGAATGCCCAGCGCATGCTGGACGAGGGCTGCGGTCGCGGGCGTCGGGTAATCTCCGGTGGAGGTGGCCACGATCACCATGCCGATTTCTTCCGGGGCGGCGCCGGCATCGGCCAGGGCATGTCTCCCCGCCGCGATGGCAAGATCGGAGCAGGCCTGCCCGGAAGCGGCGATCCGGCGGGTATGGATGCCGCTGCGTTCATAAATCCACTCCGTGGTCACCGCAAAGCGTTGGGCCAAGGTCTCGTTGGTGAGGCGTTGTTCGGGCAGATAGATGCCGGTCCCGACGATTCCCGCCTGCCTGCCGGATCCGTTGCCGCTGCCGGAAGAGGCGGGGGTGGGCCGTCGTTTTTCCGGTCTTTTTTGGATAAGCGGACCCGCGGCAACCGTTGCGACGGGGCCTGATTCGGACTCGAATCTGAGCAAAGCGCTGCCCGGGCGGACACAGTCGCCCTTGGCAACGAACAAGGCCGCAATACATCCGGCGCGCGGCGAGTTGAATTCATAGGTCGCTTTGTGTCCCTCCAG
>CAIMMA010000467.1 GCA_903842475.1 uncultured bacterium | reverse complement strand
GTATACGTGGGCACGCGCAAGAAAGAATTCATTGTCCTGGCTGCCAGCAAGGAAAAACAGGTGCTCTCCTCCAACCTCCTGGACAGTGCGATCAGCGGTTCGCCTGTGGCTGCCAATGGTACACTTTACATCACGACGCAAAAGAAACTGTACGCGCTCGCGCTCACGAAGTGACATGTTATATTTGTAGGTATGTGTGTCATTTCTCAGGCTGAATAAGCAATTCTAAGCGAATCAG
This sequence comes from uncultured bacterium, assembly GCA_903842475.1. Taxonomy (GTDB): domain Bacteria; phylum Desulfobacterota; class Desulfobulbia; order Desulfobulbales; family Desulfobulbaceae; genus Desulfobulbus. Next base: position 3,866 of record CAIMMA010000467.1, on the reverse strand, counting down.
CTTGCTAAACCATCAGCTTTCTGGCAGTCTTTAAAACAGATATGTGATTATGTTTATTACATGTTGTATTGGCCCTTTAGAGAGGGCATGTGCAAGCGGCAAGTAAAAAAACTTGTCCCTTAGAGATGAAAAGGTATGTTGAATATGAAGAAAATAGTGGTTATCTTCTTAGCTTGCTTAGCCTCGGGTGTTCAAGCTGAAACAAGAGTCTGGATGGGGGGAGATGGAAACTTTGCGACTCCTGGACAGTGGAGTGATGCTACGGCTCCTGTTGTCGGGGATGATGTGGTGATTACAAACGGTGCCGTGACGGTGACTCCAGCCGATGTGTCTTTTACCGGGTTGGTCTCGATTGCCCTGGGGGCGGGCGGAACGATTGTCGCCGGCGCAACGATCGAAACTCAGGCTTCGGTGACATTCAGCTCCAACAGTACGCTGCGAGTGTCCGCAGGTGAGTTGGTGTTTCAAGGGTTTGCATCTGGAACAGGGTTTACGAAGGAGGGTGCCGGATCTGTGCGTTTTTCAGGCGGTAACAGCCCCTTCATCGCATGGGTTCCAGGATTGAGAGAGGGGCAGCTTTCGGGCGCCTTCAACCTCACCTCTCCGAATACGGGGACTCGTGTTTCAGGTGCACTGGCAATGGCTAATACGACTTGGGCTGCGGGCTATACTGCAACTACATTTTTTTATGCTGGCGAAATCTATCTGGATGGATCCCTTTATTCGTTCGCGGAGAATATTGACGACAACGCCCATCTCAAAATCAACGAGATCACTGTGCTTTCGAATACTGTTTTCAATGCGGCCTCTTCAAACACCCTCCAGTTGGCGGCAGGATGGTATCCAGTTGAACTGCGGGTCGGCAATAACTCGGGCAGCGGCGGTCAAGTCAATGTGTTTGGTACGGGCGGCGGGGTTGCCTGGAAAAAAGGGAGTGGTGCATGGCAGGTCCTGCGCGATTTCGATGGCGGCGGATTTCTGCGCAGTCCGGGTAAGCTGGCTGCGAGTTTCTCTGAGGGAATGATACTCAACACGGGAACGGTTGTCGTCTGCACTGAAACTGCTGCAGATACGGTTAATTCGGCAGCGATAAATAATCTTGGCAGCGTGGCTCTGAATGCCGGCACGTTGATTCTTTCCAATGCCGTGTGTCAGGCCACCGCTCTCACCAGCGGTGTTGCGACTGCCTTGCTCCGGCTTGATGCAACCAAGCTGACGCTTACGAACGAAAACGACTGTACGTTCATTGGCAAAACCGCCGGCGTGGGAACGTTGGTGAAGGACGGGGCTGGCAGACTGCAGTGGGAAGCCCGCAGCCAGACACACTACGCTCATGCTGCAACGATTGTCAATAACGGGGTGATTGCTCTCGGCAGCTCCGCCACCTGGCTGGGAGATTTTAACTTTGGCACGTTCACCGTGAATGCACCCGCGACGCTCGAAACGCTCGTCAACGGCAGCTCCCAGTTCGCCAGCCTCTGGGGGGACGGCACCCTGACCAACCGGAGTGCATCCTCCTATCAGTTGCGCATTATGACAGGACCCTGCGAATTTAGCGGCAGAATTCTTGGCACTATCCGGTATTATTCCCAGGGGGCGGTTGCGCTTACCGGTACGAACAGCCTGTTCTCCGGAAATTTCGCCATTCACAGTTCAGGCGGGCCTGGCATTACGGGGGTCAAGAAAATCGGAATGAAAGGGCAGCCGTCCTCAATCGGGATAGCCACACAAGTCGATATCCGCGAGAATGGCGGCACGCTCCAGTATCTTGGCACAGGGGAGACGACGGACAAGGATTTTTTACTCTATCCCTCGGGTACTCGGGCTGTCATCGATGGCGGTCTTTATGGCGGGGTGACCTTTAACGGTTCATGGAACACATCGGGTGGCAAACTCGTCCGCCTCGCAATCACTGGGGCAAATGCGGCACCCTGCGTATTCAATGGAACCTACAACGAGCATACACAGAACGGCACCAACTATTCTACGTATGTTGCCAAAGAAGGTTCCGGCACTTGGATTTTCAAGCACCATGCAAGTCGTTCCAACCGAGGTGTTGTTGATGTCCGGAACGGCACGTTGCAGTTCGAGTCGATTGCCGAAGTCGGGCAGGTGTGCTCGCTGGGCCGCTCTGATTTGCTGTTTGCTGATGTGATTAACGCGAACACGAACGGCTTCGGTGTGCCGTATGCATTCAGTCTGGGTAGCGCCACAACTGTTGGAACCCTGGAATACATTGGCGCTAATGCGGCGACTTGCGGTTCCCGTAAGCTTGTTCTGCAAGGGAACGGGCGTTTGAAGTCTGATAGCGCCTCGCTGAAGTTTAGCGGCGGTATCCAGTCGCTCACGGCCGGCGGCAAAACCCTTTTCATCGCTGGCGCTGCCACGAATACCCTTGGTCCCGTCTCAGACGGAGCAGGGACTGTAGGTGTCACGAAAGAGGGGGCTGGCACCTGGATTCTCCCTGTCACCAACACGTTCAGTGGGCCTCTGGAGGTGAAGGCTGGACAAATGATTTTGGATAAAAGGGGATACGCCTATTATCGTTTCAACATGCTGCAGAGGTGCTACGGTGTCCTGACGGGGGACACCAATGTTGAGTTCACAGAATTAGCCCTTTACAGTGCAGACGGCGTCCGCCGTAATTTAAATCTCGTCAAGAACGGAACCAACAATTTGGCGGGACTCGCTCCCGGCCAGTTCTGCCCCATGGGGAACTACCCGACGTATCCCTCGCGGAACGACATCAACTTGTTTGACGGAATTATCAGTTCACAATGGACTGTAAACACGTATGGATTCCTTCCGAATACGCCGGTATCACTTGTGATGCGGCTGGCGGAAGGAACCCCGACCATCACGGGTTACGACCTGCAGTATTGGAATGCCGATACCAACCGTTACTTGTCGGGATGGTCTGTCGAAGGCAGTCGCGACGGCTCGACATGGGATACGCTCCATAACGCCATGAGTTTTGTCCCTGTCCCGCCGGCTACCCTCGGCGGAAGCATTAAATGGTGGTACAGCACCGGCACAATGACACCTGGAAACGGGTTTGGGGTTGCCGATGGCCGGCTTATAACCTCGCAGTTAAAGGCAGATGTACAGGTGAGTGTGGCGGCTGGTGCGACGTTGACCCTTCTAGGCGGAGCCGAGCCTCTCAGCGCGCTGAGCGTTGACTATGATGCCGGCGGCGGCACCATCAATGAACTGTCCCTGGCACAGGCTGGACGCATCGACCTGACAGGCACCTCGATCCAGGGGTTGAATTTCGCTGTACCGCTGACCATCGGGGCGCTTACGAACCCGGAGGCGCTTAAAAATTGGAGTCTCTATATCAATGGACACCTGGTCCAGGGTGCTGTGCTTCGATGGGATGTGGCCACCTCTACACTCCGGGTTGCGCCCCTCGGCACCTATATCATGTTTAACTGACAAGGCGCTTGTTCATCCTGGGCTTTTCCTGTGCGGAGATTCATTCTCTTGCGTTTTGACGCAACATAGAGATTTCCATGGAATGGCATTTTAGCTATACTGATCAGACATTAACAAAAAGGGGATCAATTATGAAACAATGGATTATTGGCATCGTTGCAACAGCGGGTATCATTATGGGGACACAGGCGCAAGAAGCCGTGTCGCTTTTTGACGGCAAGACCTTGAATGGCTGGAAGGTCATGAAGTGCGAAGCTGAGGTGGTGGATGGCGCAATCCTCATCAAAGGAGGCAACGGAGTCCTTGCCGCAGAGAAGCAGTACGCAGACTTTATTTTAGAATGCGACTGGAAGCAACTTCATACCAATATGTGGGATTCAGGAATCTATTTCCGGTGCGATCTGCCTGGAGAAAAAGCTCCGTGGCCCAAG
>CAIMMA010000466.1 GCA_903842475.1 uncultured bacterium | reverse complement strand
GGGGCTATCGGGCTCAAAATGCGCCATCCCCCTCCAGATCGAATTTCATCATGCTGATTTCACGTAAGATTTATATTTACATCCCTCCTGCCACGCCCCCCTGTTAAAAACCATAAACATGGAGCATTTCCTGGGAAGATCTGTGAACAACTTCTCAACCAGCCGAAAAATCGTATTTTTCTCAAAAGCACAAGCAACCTGCCCGACCGACTCCACCCTTAAAAATGGACGCATAATGCGCCACTCGCCAAACGCTTATCGGGCGCAACTTGATCACCAAACGTTGATATACTTACAATTGGTACTGCCTGGAAGGCTATAATACCATTGTTTGCATATTATAATTATTTCGGCACTTCAAACCCTTACCTCATTTACCAAGAAAAGAATTCCCCGAATTGTGGTACTGGCACACCCCTTGCGTTATCAAAGGTAACGAAACGCTCCAACCAGCGAAAAACAAGTTAAGGGGAACACAATGAATATCCTGCAGCACCACCAAACCAACCAGTCCGGAGATGATGGCGGTCATCTTCCGGCTTCATGGATTCGGGTACACCTGGCCCAGATTTTAGAATCATTCTGGTTCTGCCTGACCTTTGTCCTTTTCCTTCTCCTGGGACCGTTTTCGGCCATTGCCGTGCTGATCGGCCTCGGCTCCCTGGGGAATGCAGAGAACAGGGAACAGATGACTGAGCCGGCAAGTTTATACTAATAAATCGAAGTTTTTACGAATCAGACACAGGAGGAACCTTACAATGGCAAACGAATTTTCACTGACCGCTGTAGCTGAACCGGAGGTGGCGAATTCTCTGGTCAAAACATTATCCGGAATATTCGGGTTGATATTGATCGTCGGAGTTGGCGTTGGGATCGCTGGTTTTTTTATCGGTCATGAACATGTTTACAACGTCAGCCGGGAAGTACCTTGGGGCCTGTTGATCTCGACCTACGCATTTTTCGCGATTACCTCCACCGGCCTTTGCCTGCTGGCAGCCATCAGCCATGTTTTCGGCGGCAACAAACTTGCCCCGCTGGCGAATCGCATGGTGTGGATTTCACTGATCACCATCCTCAGTGGTTTCACGGTCATCGGCATGGAGATTGTGAGCCCGTGGAGAATGGCTATTTACAACATCATTTCGCCCAACATCACCTCCAACATCTGGTGGATGGGAACCCTCTACGGTGCGGCGCTTGGATTCATTCTCCTTGAGTTCTGGCTGATCCTCACCAAACACTACACCTTGGCCCTGGCACTCGGCATACTCGGTGCGCTTGCCGAAGTTGCTGCCAACACCTGTCTCGGCGGCGTCTTTTCAACGCTGGCGGCTCGTCCCTTCTGGTACGGCTCGCAACTCCCGGTCTATTTCCTCGCGTGTGCTTTTCTTTCCGGCGCAGCGGCCGCGGTCTTCTTCACCCACTATGCCTATGTCATCCGGGGGCGGAAGATGGAACAGCATGTCTTTGAGGGCGTTCAGGCCGCCGGCAAAGTGTTACTGCTCATGTTGATCCTGGTATCGGTTTCCTCCTTCTGGAAGATGGCCTCCTTCTATGTCGGCGGCTCCAGCGATGGTCGGGTTGCTGCCGAAGCGCTCTATTCGGGCCCGTTGGCTTTCAACTTCTGGTCGCTTGAGATCGGCGTCGGCATCATTGCCCCGATTGCCCTGCTGCTGCTGACCCGGTTCAAAAATCTCGCGGCCATGTCCACCGCTTCACTCATGAGCCTGGTCGGCATGTTCATCGCCCGGCTCAACATGGTCACCGCTGGCCAGATGGTTCCCCAGTATTCCGGCTTTGACAACCTGCCGACCTACCTTAATTATACACCTTCCGGTTATGAATGGATTGTAGCCCTGGCAGGCATCGGATTCACCGGCTTCGCCTTTTTGCAAGGAGAGCGGTTCTTTGGCAAAAGTTTTACCGAAAGCAATGCGCATTGAATCTATCGGGATTTGATTCCATCCCGTGCCCGGTCGATCAGGTCCACCGGGCACGGGATCAGCACATGAGGGTTACAATGGTTGATGAAAAAAGAGCAATATTCACCATCGGGATTGCCGCACAGATGCTCGATGTCCATCCCCGCACTTTGCGGATCTATGAGGAGGAGGGATTGATTACTCCCCTGCGCAAAGGCAAGTGGCGATATTACACCATTAACGATATCAAATGGATAGAGTGCCTGCGGGAGATGATCCACGAACATGGCGTTTCCATCGCTGCGGTGAAAAAGCTGCTGCTTTATACCCCATGCTGGAATATCACCGATTGTCCTTTTGAAAAACGCAAACAATGTACCGCGTTCATGGCCAACGGATTGATCCCCAGAAAAATAGACAAACAAAAAACGCGTAAGGTGCAGAATATCGATTACAAGGCAGCCTGACCGCACCTCGTTGCCGCCGTTTGTTGCTTTTAGTCGATGCAAGCCGATTGTCGCGGGTCCCCTGGACCGCCACAATCGGCTTTTTTGTTGATCGACGGAACGGGCCACGCAACAACGGAGGCGGATTGCCTGGCAAAGGGAGTTGCTCCTCCAGCGCTGTTCGGGTATAGAGAAAATGCGGTGTTCCGGCGCACCTCTCATTTTCTTTTTCTCTGGGGCGACTGCCGATCAGGCCGGCGGGAGGTTGATCGATGCGGTCCCACCAAATTGCCCTGCTCGCTGTTGCAATGGATTGCCTGACGACCTCGGGCATCTAGCACCCCTTATCCATGCCTAGTAACAAGGAGTACTATCAATATGTTGACCATAGAAAACGAATTCGTTGTCGTTGACCGGAACACCAGCAAATTAGTCGGTTTTCGCCTGGAAGATACCATCCGAGCCCCGGCAATCATCGTCTTTGTCGATGAAAACAAACCCGAGCTCTTACCGCTCCGGCAAGGGCAAACGCCCCCAACCAAGGTCAAATCCAAAAACATGGTGGCGGATATCCAGATCATTACGTATGGTGAGATCAATCAATTTATGGATAATCCCTGACAGCAAGAGCAGCAGCAATACTTTAAACACTTTATATGGATCAGATTGGACCACAGTGACAACGACCGGTGAAAACAAGCAGGACCCCTTACATGGCATGACCCTTGAGCACATCCTTACCGAACTCCACGCTCGGTATGGCTGGGACGGCTTGGCGGAAAAAATTAATGTGCGCTGTTTCCACGATAATCCCTCTCTCAACTCAAGCCTTAAATTCTTGCGGAAAACCCCCTGGGCCAGAGCCAAAGTTGAACGTTTATTTATCAAACACCTGAGAAGGAAGCCGCCGACTCGCCACCAACCGATCCCAGAAAACTGACGATTGTCCTTGCGGGATTTTGCCGCAACACTCGCCCTCCCTTGCACCGGGAAGCACAATCAACCATTTAATATCTTAACGATTTATTCAACGAGCAGAAAACCATAGAGCAATGCGTTCGGATCGTTTCGATGGCAACACCACCAACCAGCAGCCAGGGTCGGGATTGAGCCTCGGCGGAATTGTCGCCAGCCCCGACGACGGGTCCTGCCTCGATACCGTCCAGCTCAATCTGCTGGAACAGGCTTTTCGGCGGTGGGCCGAGGCATCGCCGCGCAAGGATGTCCAGCTGAGCCGCCGCCGGATCCTGCTGGTATTTCTGCTCATCCGCCACACCGGGGCCAAACTCAACGAGATCCTTGCCCTCGATCCCTTTACTGATATCGACGCAGCCAGACAGACGGTCTGCATCCGTAATTCCGACGCTGACCACCAGGCGTGCGCCCGCGAAATTTCCATCGCCGAACATCTGAGCCAGGAAATCGGCAAGGCGCTGGCCGACCCCCTGTTCAGAGACTCCCTCACCAACCTCTTTGCAGTTGATCCTGCCTTTGTCCGCCGCAAATTCTATGAACGTGCCGAGGCCTGCGGCTTTGCCAAACGGCTGGGCGGACCGGAAATGATCCGGAGGGCCCGGGCAGTGGAATTGATGCAGAGCAACATGCCGCTGCCGGCAGTGCAAAAGCTCCTGGGACACTCCACCCCCAACCTGACCACGGCCTACGTTTCCTTCTCTGAGGAAGAACTCCAGCGCGTCACCAAACTCTTCGTCGAGCGGGAAGCCTCACGAAAAACCAGCGCCAGGAACACCTTTTTCGGAAAAATAACTGCGATTCAACTGGGGGATATCCAATCGCTGGTCAGCCTCATCAATCATACCGGGTATCCGCTGCTCGCGATGATCACCAACAACAGCTTGCAACGGCTGGGTTTACAGACGGGACGGCTGGTCACCGCCGAAGTCAAGGCACCGTGGGTCATCCTTCAGCGAGGTGACCTTGCACCCAGTTCCAGCGCCGAGAACCGGTTCACGGGCGTGGTTGTCCGGATCAACAAAGGAAAGGTCAGCGCGGAATACGTGGTGTCCATCGGCAACAGCATGGAATTGTGCTCGGTGGTTTCCGCCAGTGCCGCCAAGGCGCTTGATCTCAAAGTCGGGGATGTTGTCTGGACCCAGTTCAACTGTTTTGCGGTTATCCTCCACGCTGACTGACTCCAGGGATAATTTCCGGCATCTGGTACGTCCTGGTTCGCGCCTCGCTTTCAGCACACGTTGAGCCAGCAAAGGTTGTCTGCCGTACGGCCGCCGTTCGCCCCTGTCACTCTTCCCGGGAAAAAGTCACAAACCACGCCTGATAATAGCTTTCGCGGTTTTTCTCCTGCACGAGGCAGAGTATCTCCATATTTGCAGAGATGTTGACAATCCCCGTCCCAATATCTTCATTTTTGTAATCTCGCGACATTGCCAATATTTTTTTCAGCCCCTTCCTTTTGCCCGCGTCGCGCTCCTCAATACGAATTGATCGGTTTCACAATTCGCCATAACTCTATATTTTTTTCATAAATTCATATAGTTACTAATCAGTCCAATTACAATAACACCAGGAAAGAATTGAAGAGGGTGCCTTGGCACGATTGGTGCTTTACTCGCAGGTAATAATCTCGTATATCGTTATTCAAAAATGGAATAACGAAAAGGTGCAACCAACTATGACGACCCAACAACGCCCCACCACCCCGGACGCCCTCTTTCTCCAATATATGCTCGGGTCTTCGGATACCAAGAACCCGGTGATCGCGCTCATAGAAGAAATCAACACCTGCGGCTCAATCAATCAGGCCGCCAAGGTCGTGGGCATGAGTTACAAGGCCGCCTGGGAGCGCATTGAAAACATCAACAACCTCTCTCCCGAACCGCTGATCAGCCGTCAGGTTGGCGGCAGCGGCGGTGGCGGCACCGTGCTTACCGAAGCTGGCCATGCCTTTGTCAAACGGGCGCATCTCCTGCAGAGAGAGTTTGCCAGCTTCCTCAACTTTTTTTATTTCTCACCGGAAGAAGCCTTCAATACGTTGAAAACACTCAGGAGAATAGAGATGAAAATCAGTGCTCGCAATGTCTGGCTCGGCAATGTAGCCCAGGTCGAAAAAGGAGCGGTGAACAGCGTGGTCACAGTGGCCCTGAAGGGTCAGGATACGATTGTCTCGGTAATAACCGACAATTCCGTGCAACGGTTGGGACTGGCGCCCGGATCGGAGGTTTTGGCCATTGTCAAAGCACCTTCGGTCATACTGGGGCTTGAGGTCGATCGACAAAAAATTTCCGCCCGCAATATCCTTGAAGGCACCATCAACCGGATCGTCTCCGGAGTGGTCAACGATGAGGTCATCGTCGATCTCGCCGGCGGCAACACCGTCACTTCGATTCTGACCTCGGCAAGCGTCCGCCGGCTCGGCCTGCAAGAGGGCATGAAGATCGCAGCAATCATCAAAGCCTCGGATGTCCTGCTGGCGACCACTTGAGTTTGCGGCCGTTTACGCAAATTGCCATTTTGCACTTTGAGCTGACTCGGGTTACGTCCCTACCATAAACAGGAGAAAATCATGAAACAACTAAAGAGCTTATTCGTGCTGCTGGCTGCCGGCCTGTTGCTGACCGTACCTTCCCTCCAGGCTGCCGAGGATGTCAGAATTTCGGTGCCGGCGAGCATGACCGATGCCATGAAAGAGGTAGCCGCTCAATTCGGGGCCACCGGCAAGCATGCCCAGATTGTCCCCAACTTCGGCCCTTCCGGCACCCTGGCTAAGCAGATTGTTGAGGGCGCTCCGG
>CAIMMA010000465.1 GCA_903842475.1 uncultured bacterium | reverse complement strand
GGTTCGCTGACCAATGTGGCTATCAATGGCGATGGTACCGTAGTAGCCTCTTATTCCAATGGCAAACAAGTCAATGTTTCCCAACTTGTTCTGGCTAAATTCCAGAATCCCGGCGGACTACAACTTTCAGGTTCTAATCGCTATATTGCCTCAACTGAAGTGGGTAGTATCCGAGTAGGCCTGCCCGGACCCGAGCTCGGCAAGCTTTTCACCAACTCCCTGGAACAGTCCAATGTCGACATGGGGCAGGAGTTCGTCAAGATGATCACCACCCAACGCGGTTTCCAGGCAAATTCGAAAATCATCACCACCGTCGATGAAATGCTCGGCGAACTGATCAATCTCAAACGCTAAGCAAAGTAAAGTCATTTTTCCGACACCTGGCTGCATTGATCCGTGGGGAGCAATGCAGCTTTTTTTTATTCCGCTGTGCCCCCGCCGCCCCACTGGCCTGCCCACCACCACACCCGCGCCTTCGCTTCCTGGCATTTTACTTGCATAATTGCATTTAACCGGGAGTCAGCCACAGGCGGCCCGCCCATTGACCCAGACCGCAAACCATCCACTGCCACCCCTTTTTGAGGTGGTGGCAGTGGTCGCGCACAAGGAAAACATCATGGCAGAAAAAGAAAAGAAAAAAGACGAGGCGGAAAAAGGCGGCGGCAAAAAAAAGCTGATCATGATCATTGCCGCGGTTGCTGTCCTGCTCGCCGGTGGCGGTGCAGGCTATTACCTGCTGGTGGTGAAACCGCACAAAGCGGAACAAGCACAAAAGAAGGCGGAAGAGAGCAAGGCGGCGGCGATGATCAAGCCGATCCCCGAGGAAGCCAACATCGGCCCCATGGTCGAAATCAAGGAGTTCGTCGTCAACATCATCGGCGAAGAAGCCACCCATTACGTCAAGGCCTCACTCTCGCTCGAACTGGACAAGGCGAGCACCGTAGACGAGGTGAACAAGCGCATGCCGCAGATCCGGGATGCCATCCTGCTGCTCATCAGCAACAAGACTTTTGCAGAATTACAGGACATCCAGGGCAAGAATCAGGTCAAGGCTGAGCTCAAGAGCAAAATCAACTCCTTTCTCAAAACCGGCAGTGTCAGCAACATTTACCTCACCGACTTCGTCGTGCAATAAGCCCCATGGAACCGATTCTCTCCAAAGAAGAAATCGCGGATCTGCTAGCGGCAATCAGAGCTGGGCGAGTTTCGACTGATTTTGTTGAAGACCGACCATACCGCCCCCGGCATATCGTCCATGCAACCGATATCGATCTTTTCCGGACCTATGAGCGGACCAGGGGCAGCGGCGAAATGCGCATCCCCAATCTTGATATCGTCATCGACACCTTTGCCCGCAAATTCTCCACCAGCCTGACCAATAGCCTGCAGCGCAATTTCACTGTGGAACGAGTAGAGATCGCCTCCACCGATTTCCATCAGAGCCTGAAAAATCTTAACAACCAGGGTGCCGTGGGCATTTACAGCATCGCCCCCCTGAAATATGGCTGCCTGTTCCATTTCGACACCCTCATGGCTTTCACCCTGCTGGAAATCATGCTCGGTTCTTCCTTGTCCAACGAATCGCTGGCCCTGGACCGCAACCTGACCACTATTGAGATGTCCATCCTCAAGACCACCATGACCGAAATCTGCCTAGAGCTGGAGAACGCGCTGCGGCCGATCATCGATTCGCAGGTGCAGCTGACCAAAGTGGAAAACAATTTCCGTCTGGTCAGCATCGTTGAACCGGACACCGAAGTCCTGACCACCCGGTTCAACATGCTCCTCGCCGGTGAAATCTGCGGCCAGATGCAATTCATCATCCCCTACCTGACCCTTGAACCGTTACGGGAGAAGTTCAAAGCGCTGGTCACCTTCACCCAGGCGGCCTCCACCAACTGGGCCAACAATCTTGCCCAGGAAGCGCTGGAGATGGAAACCACGGTCATCGCCCGTTCCGGTCTGATCGATATGAGCATCCGGAAAATTCTCGAGATGCAGCCGGGCGACCTGATCGATCTGCACTACAATCCGGACCAACCGCTGACCATCATGGTTGAAGATCAACCGCTTTTCCTCGCCATTCCCGGAGAACGAAACAGCAAAAAGGCCTTCCATGTCACCGGCCGCCACAGCAACAGATTAGGAGGAATCCATGGCAACACCTGATGCTTTGGGGCAACAGCGTTCCAACACCCTGAACCCCGAAGAAACCGCCGAATTACTCAAAGAAAACCCGCAGCCGTTCTCCGGCGCGCACAGCCAGGACAGCCTGACCAGGGATCTTCAGTTTTTGTACGATGTCCCGCTCCAGGTATCGGTGGAGGTGGGCCGGGCCAGGATTTTGCTCAAGGATCTCCTCCAGATGGGCGAAGGGTATGTGGTCGAGCTCGACAAACTCGCGGGTGAACCGCTAGATCTTTATGTCAATTCAAGGCTTATCGCCAGGGGAGAAGCGGTCAAGGTGGGGGATAAATTCGGGATCAAACTGACCGAAATAGTCAGCCAGTCCGACCGGATCGAAAAACTGGGCTGACCCATGCCGCTCCTCTATTTTTTCCTCATAGCCCTGACGCCCGTGACCGCACTGGCCGCCGAACCACCCTCCATGGGGGCGGCCTTGCTCCAGGCGAGTTGGGCCCTGCTGGTGGTGGCCGGCCTGATCCTCGCCATCTACGGGCTGGCCAGAAAACGGCTGATGCTGGGTAAGGCGGGCGGCAGCGCCATCAAGATCATTGAACTCCGCCCGCTCATGCCGAAATCCACCCTGGCCCTGGTAGAAGTGCGGGGCAAGGAATACCTGCTCGGCATCAGTGCCGGCGGCATCCATTTCCTCGCCGATTGTTCCGGGGCAGCAGAGGACAAGCCTGATTTCCAAACGCTGCTGGCGAAACAACCATGAAACGGCTGACCGCTTCCATCGGCCTGCTGCTGTGGCTGGTTCCTGAAATAGCATCGGCGGTCAACCTGCCCACGCTCTCTCTGGGGGTCAAAGAAGCGACCACCCCGGCGGAAGTCTCGACCGCGCTGCAGGTGCTGCTCACCCTGACCATCCTGTCGGTGGCCCCGGCCATCCTCCTGATGACCACCGCCTTTACCCGGATCATCATTGTCCTTGGTTTTGTCCGCCAGGCCATGGGCACCCAGAACACGCCCCCCAATCAGGTGCTGCTGGGGCTGGCGCTTTTTCTGACTTTTTTCGTTATGGCCCCGACGTTCAACACCATTAACACCCAGGCCCTGCAGCCGTATATGCAGGAGAAGATCACCCAGCAGCAAGCGCTGGAGCGATCGTTGGGAGTGATGCGCGAGTTCATGTTCTCCCAGGTGAAAGAGAGCGAGCTGCAGCTGTTCATCGACATTACCAAGGTCGAGCAGCCCGCCGATAAAAAAGAAGTCTCCTCCATGATCCTCATTCCGGCCTTTATGCTTTCGGAATTGAAACGCGCTTTCCAGATGGGCTTCATGATTTATGTACCGTTCCTGGTCATCGACATGCTGGTCAGTTCGGTGCTGATGGCCATGGGCATGATGATGCTGCCGCCCATCGTTATTTCCCTGCCTTTCAAGCTGCTGCTGTTTGTTCTGGTTGACGGCTGGCAGCTGGTGGTCGGCTCGCTGATGAAAAGTTTCGGCTGAAACATGGCCGCTTTCTTTCCCTTTCAACCCCGGAGAACGCCATGACCCCGGAAGCCGTCATCCACATAGGCCGAAAGGCCGTTGAAACCGTGCTCCTCACCTCGGCGCCCATGCTGCTCGCCGCCATGGTGATCGGCCTACTGATCAGTATTTTCCAGGCCGCGACCCAGATCAACGAGCAAACCATGACCTTTGTCCCGAAAATTGTCGCGGTCTTTGTCACCCTGCTGATCTTCGGCCCCTGGATCATCGAACTGCTGGTTACCTTCACCACCGGTATTATTGGCCAGATCGCCACGATTGGGCAATAAGGTCCGGTCGCGGCGCAACCCCATGGACCTGCAGCTCGTCCCCATCCAGCAATTCCAGAACTTTCTTCTCTGCCTGGCCAGGGTGATTGCCCTGGTGGCCGCCATCCCGGTCTTTGCCGGCAATCAGATTTCCGGACAAATCAAGGTGGGCCTCTCGGTGACCACCGCGCTGCTGCTCTTCCCGATGATGGCGCCCTACACCCCCAAGGTCGCCTTTACCCTCACCGAGTTCGGTCTGCTGATTGTCAATGAAGTCCTGCTGGGGGCGATGATCGGCCTGGTGGCCCAGTTGGTCTTTACCGCGGTGAGTTTCGGCGGCACGGTCATCGGCTACCAGATGGGCTTTGCCGCCGCCAACATCTTTGACCCGCAAACCACCCAGCAGCTCTCGCTGATGAGTCAGTTTATCAACATCCTTGCCCTGATGGCTTTCCTGGCCCTGGATATCCACCATTTCTTTTTCAGGATCATCGTCGAATCCTACATTCTCCTGCCCCCCGGTTACCTCGATTTTTCCCAGGGAGCGGTCCAGGAGCTGATGCGGATGGGCAGCCATATGTTTGCGCTCGGCGTCAAATTCAGCGCCCCGGTGCTGGCCCTGCTGCTCATAGCCAATCTGGTGCTCGGCATCCTGGCCCGGGTTTTCCCCCAGCTCAACGTGTTCATGCTTTCCTTCCCCATCAACATCGGCGTTGCTTTCCTAGTCATCGGTCTGACACTTAACGCCATGTTCGCTGTTCTGCGCCGTGAATTTGACACCATGGGCGAAAACATCTTCACCCTGCTCCAATTACTGAAATAATCGACGGCTCGACCCAAGGGCCCGCCGTTTGCCGCCCGGGCCGCCCCGCCGCAAACACCTCCCGATGGCGGTCGCCGGCCACTCCAGCCAAACATCTATTTTCAGGTGTGTAATTTGCAACACTCTGTGTGCGGCGGTGGCAAACGGGCCGCCTTGTTCAAAAAAATACGGCTCCCCCGATCCATTGAAAACAGTCAGGTAACCACGCATCATGGCGGAAGAGACCAGCTCCGGTGAACGCACCGAAACCCCCTCGTCCAAACGACGAGACGATTTTCGCAAAAAAGGCCAGGTCGTTCAAAGCCGCGAAGTGCAGTCCGCAGCCATGTTCACCGTCCTGCTCCTGTTCTGGATTTTTTTTGCACCGATTTTTTGGAACGATATCCAGGAATTGATCATCGCGATATGGAAAGGCAGCGGCACCTTTGACATCACCACCCTTTCCCTGATGCAGCTGGCCTATTACCTGGCGGCCGCCATGGGAATGGCGTTGGCACCGCTGTTCCTCGTCGCCCTGGTTACCGGTTTTTTAGCCACGTTCCTGCAGATTGGCTGGCTGTTCACCACCCAACCGTTGATGCCGGATCTGAGCAAACTGGATCCGATCAAGGGCATGGCCCGGTTCATCTCCAAACGCTCCCTGGTGGAGGTGATCAAATCGCTGCTCAAGGTGGGCCTCATCGGCTGGATCGCCTTTAAAACCGTGGCCGGAGAATTCGGCGACGCCCTGCTCCTGGCGGAAATGCCCATTGACTACACCATAACCTATCTGGCGAAGACCGCTGCCTTGGTCATGACCAAGGTCGCCGCCATCATGATCTTTCTGGCCATCCTCGATTACGGCTTCACCTGGTGGGAGATGGAAGAAAAAATGAAGATGACCAAGCAGGAACAAAAGGAGGAGATGAAGGAGACCGAGGGCGACCCGCAGCTCAAGTCAAAAATCCGTTCCATCCAACAGCAGATGGCCCGCCGCCGGATGATGGCAGCGGTCCCGCAGGCCGACGTGGTCATCACCAACCCCACCCATGTGGCGGTGGCCCTCAAATACGAGGCCGGCAAGATGGACGCCCCGGTGGTCCTGGCCAAGGGTCAGGAACTGGTCGCCGAAAAAATCAGGGAAATAGCCAGGGAACATGACATCCCTCTGGTGGAGAATCCACCTGTGGCAAGATTATTGCATTCAAAGGTTGAGATAGGTCAAGCGATCCCGGATGAATTATTCAAGGCGGTGGCGGAAATACTGGCCTACGTTTATTCACTTAAAGGTTTGAAGAAATAATGGAAGCAACGGGCACCCCAACACTGTGGGAACGGACTCGCATCGGCGAACTCCTCCAACGCAGTGACATCATGGCATCGGTGGGACTGATGGGCATCCTCATGCTCATGATCGTACCGCTGCCGCCCGTGATCCTCGACCTCTGCCTGGCGCTGAACATTACCATTGCCATCCTTATTCTGATTATCAGCCTGTACACGGAAAAGGCGGTCGAATTTTCGATCTTCCCTTCCATTCTCCTCACCACCACCCTTTTTCGTCTCTCCCTCAACGTCGCCTCGACCCGGTTGATTCTGCTGCACGGCCATGAGGGTATGGACGCCGCCGGATCGGTGATCCAGGCCTTCGGCCAATTCGTGGTCGGCGGATCGTTTGTGGTCGGCCTGGTTATTTTCGTTATCCTGGTACTCATCAATTTCATCGTCATCACCAAGGGCGCCGGCCGGATCGCCGAGGTGGCGGCCCGTTTTACCTTGGATGCCATGCCGGGCAAGCAGATGGCCATCGATGCCGATCTCAACGCCGGCCTGATCGACGAAACCACCGCCCGCCGCCGCCGCGAAGAAATTGCCAACGAGGCTAATTTCCATGGAGCCATGGACGGTGCCTCCAAGTTTGTCCGTGGTGACGCCATTGCCGGCATTATCATCGCCATGATCAATATCGGCGCCGGATTCATTATCGGCGTTTTGCAGAAAGGCATGCCGCTGGCCGAAGCGGCCAAAAATTACACCATCCTGACCGTGGGCGAAGGGTTGATTGCCCAGATCCCCGCCTTGATCATCTCCACCGCCGCCGGTATGCTGGTGACCCGTTCCGCCGGCCACGACGACTTCGGCACCGAACTCAAACAGCAGTTCACCCGGTACGCCAAGGCGCTGTGGGTGGTGGCCGCGATCCTGCTGCTCTTTGCCCTGATCCCGGGCATGCCGTTCATCCCCTTCCTGACCATTTCCGCGGGCCTGGCCTACATGGCCTATCGCCTCGACCAGGCGGAAAAAGCCAAAATAACAGAGGAAACCGTGGTCGAACGGCCGCAGCCCATCGTTAAGCCCGATCACGATTATGAAAAAATGCTCAACGTCGACCTGATCGAACTGGAGGTCGGCTACGGCCTGATCCCCTTTGTCGATGCGGCCCAGGATGGTGAACTGCTCACCCGAATTCAGTCGATCCGCAAACAATTCGCCCTGACCAGCGGCTTTATCGTGCCGCCGGTACACATCAAGGACAACCTGCAGCTTAATCCGAACCAGTACACCATCAGCCTCAAGGGGGTCAATGTGGCCACCGCCGAGATGATGCCCGGCTATTACATGGCCATGGATCCGGGCATGGTGACCGAAACCATCAAAGGGCTGCCCACCCGGGAACCGGCATTCGACCTGCCGGCCATATGGATCACCGAAGATAAACGGGAGCGGGCCCAAATCGCCGGCTACACCGTGGTCGACTGTATCACGGTCATGGCGACCCATATCAGCGAGATCATCAAAAATCACGCCTACGAACTGCTCGGCCGGCAGGAAACCCAGACCCTGATCGACAATCTCGGCAAGACCTATCCGAAACTGGTCGAGGAACTGCTGCCCCATGTCCTCAATCTGGGCGTCATCATGCGGGTGCTCCAGAATCTGCTGCGCGAATCCATTTCCATTCGCGATCTGCGCTCCATCCTCGAAACCATGGCCGATTACGCCACCATGACCCAGGATGCCGACGTCCTGACCGAATACGTGCGCCACGCCCTTTCCCGCTCTATCTCCGCCGCCCACCTGGAAAACGACGGCGTCATGCCGGTGATCACCATGGACCGGAAGGTGGAGGAGACCATCCAGACCTCCATTCAACACCGGGAACGCGGCAGTTATCTGGCCCTGGACCCCCAGATCGCCCAGAAGGTGCTCGACAG
>CAIMMA010000464.1 GCA_903842475.1 uncultured bacterium | reverse complement strand
TCTGCTATTGCTCAAACAATTAAAGTTGGTCAAGGCGCTTATCTTCTCGCTCTTGATTTTGGATGTATGCTCGCACTGCTTCTTCATCCTTGCCGACTGTCGAAACGTAGTGGCCTCTGGCCCAAAAATTCTGACCTACGAAATTCTTCTTCCTTCCTTGGGAGTTGCGGGCTATTTGGATTGCGCTTTTCCCTTTGATGAACCTTACAACCTGAGACACCGAATACTTGGGGGGAAGAGAAAACTCTGGTATGACTTGATCTCCGAGGAATAGTGGTGACTGGTAACCAAAAGGCCCCACGGCTATTAATCGATATTTCTGGCGGCGATCTGGTTAAAATGAGGCTCCACTGTTACAAAGGCTTCGATCAGGACGGGGTCGAAATGGGTTCCTTTGCCGTCGACCATGATTTTCATGGCCTCGGCATGGGACATGGCGCTTTTATAGACCCGTTTGGAGATCAGCGCGTCATAGACATCGGCAATGGCCATGATGCGCCCTACCAGTGGAATATCTTGCCCCGCAAGACCACGGGGGTAGCCGCTGCCGTCGAATTTCTCGTGGTGGGTGCCGGCAATATCTTTGGCGCAGCGAAGAAAAGAGGTCGGATGTCCGGCCATGTGCTCGAGATTGGCAATAACCTCCTCGCCATAGGTGGTATGGAGCTTCATCTCGTCGAACTCTTCCGGGGTCAGCTTGCCGGGTTTCAGCAGAATAGAATCGCGAATGGCCACCTTGCCGATATCATGAAGCGGCGCTGATTTACGCAGTAACGTAATGAATTCCGGCGTCAACTGATCGAGAAAATAGCCTTGTTGCACAAGGGTATCGGCAAGCAACTGGACATATTCACGGGTACGATGAATATGGCTGCCGGTTTCGGGATCACGATACTCCGCCATCTCGCCCATGGCTTCTATGATGACATCTTTGAGCAGTTCAGCCTCCCGGCTCCGTTCCTCCACCAGTTTTTCCAAGCTGGACCGATACGCATACAGTTCCAGGTGGTTACGGACGCGTGAGCGCAGCTCGACCCCCTTGAAGGGTTTGGTGATATAATCCACCCCCCCCAACCCGAATCCATGGACCACGTCTTCGGATTCCGCGCGGGCGGTGAGGAAGATAACCGGGATTGAGGAGGTGGCTTTATTCTGATGGAGCAGTTCAACGGTCTGGAATCCGCTCATTCCAGGCATCATCACGTCCATGAGGATCAATTGGGGCTGGGTGGCTATAATCCGCTCAAGGGCCTGTTCGCCCGAAGTTGCATAGGCAAAGTCGCAATGCAATTCTTTGAGGTGCGACATGGCGATCTGAATATTCTCAGGAACATCGTCGACTATGAAGACAAGGGGTGGTTTTCCGTTCATGATAGTTTTTGTTCCGCGACCCTTGAAAGTTTAGCAAGGAGACGATCAACCCCTAAAATATTGGGTTCAACCGCATGTTGAATGAGTTCCCCACCCAGATCAGTTAACAACGGCTGATGTTCCCTTTCCCCTGCTTGCAGCATGGCCGTCCCTAAAGTGACCGCATCGGACAGGCTCCCAGAGCGGGATGCTTTCTGGCGGAGTTCCTCGAACTCCTCGGTCCACACCGCTTCAAGGCTGAGGAACAATGCTTGGTTTTCCATATTTGCTGGTTCGGTGGCAATTGGCGGTGGTTCCTCGGACAGGCTGAATGGAATGTATCGGTTTATCAGTTCTTTCAACGCATCCAAACGGAAAGGCTTTTGCAGAAAATCGTCGAACAAAGGCTTGTAATCGGCTTCTTCCAGGATCTCTCCGGTCATGACCACCACTGGAATAGCAGCGGTCTCCGTCTGGTTATGCAACTGCTCGGTAACTGTTCGGCCGTCCATGCCGACCAGGTTGAGATCCATGAAAATGATGCCGGGTTTTTCTTCGGCGGCAATGAGCAGGGCCTCTTCGCCGGTATTGGCGGTCAGGACCGTAACAGCGGTGTCCTGGAAATAGTCAACAAAGACATCTTTGATCAGGTCCATATCATCGACGACCAGAATTTTTTTGGAGCGATCTGGCAGCATTTTGGAAATATTTGGTTTTTTCATCGATGGCGCCTGCTCAGCAACTTGAATAGCCGGGAGCGACACAGTGAACCTCGCCCCCTCCCCTTCGCGACTGAACAACTCGATCTTCCCGCCCATCATGGCAATGAGGCGGCTGCACAGGGTCAACCCTAAACCAACCCCGCCGTAGTGCTTGGAAATGCTGTCTTCACACTGCTGAAACAATTCGAAGATCTTTTTCTGATCCGCTGTCGGGATACCTATGCCGCTGTCTTCGACCCTGAAATGGAGATCGTAACTCCCCGGATGCCCCAAAGACGGCTCCCCTTCCACCACCATTTCGACGTATCCCTTGGGGGTGAATTTAATGGCATTGCTGACCAGATTCTGCAAAACTTGCTTCAGCCGCACCCCGTCTACAATAAAAAGAGAAGGGAGTTCTGGTTTAATATGGCAACGGAAAAGCAACGCCTTGTCCCGAGCCGTATCCCTGAAGAAACCCTCAACCTCATCGACAATGGATTGCAGGCGGATAGTGCTGGCCATGATCTGCATCCGGCCGCTATCAATCTTCGAAAGCTCCATGATATCGTTAAAAATGGAGACGAGCGCCATGCTGCTTCGGTGAATGATGGATACAAACCGTTTTTCACGGGGTGGGAGTTCGGCATTGGCCAACATCTCGGCATAACCGATGATGGCGTTCATCGGGGTGCGAATTTCGTGGTTGATATTGGCGATGAATTCACTTTTCATTCGGCTGGCCGACTCAACTGCAGGAGAAACCGCTTCAACCGGTATTGCCGCTGCAGGGGCCTGCGGACTAAGCGAAGGCAGCGGGGTGCGATACCAGAGAGCAACGGGGGCGTCGTCATCCGTGGACAGCACCAGCACCTTTTGCCCCGGCTGCTCCGGGCTGGTGGGATAGGCGGATGTCTCAGGGGCATCAAGAGGCAGCGACCTGCCGTATTCCCGGGATTGCAACGCGACCACTATCGGGTGCCTGGCCATTGCCGGTTCGATTTCGAGCAGATCGCAACCAACCAGAGGCTGCTCCTTGACCGAATGAAGTGCCGATTGATTCGCCTGGATAATTTTGAGGTTTGCATCAAACCAAATCAAATCCAGAGGCGCCTGATCGAGAATCTGTTCAGCTTGCTGCAAGTGCGAAGCAATGGTCTCGTTCTCCCGTTGGCTCCGCTGCAGCCGGAACCAAAACCAGCACACCACTACCAATAAAAACAAGGGGAACAGGAGTAAAACCGGGGGCGTGGCGGCAGGAGGAGTGAGTTCCTGGGCCGCGAGGGTGGCTTGGGGAAAACAGAGCGCAAGAACACTGAAGGCAAGCAAATGTTTCTTCAAAATGGCGGCAATCCAGTCAGAGGCTGATAAAGGGTTTGCTGTCATTATAGAACATCGGCGGTGTGCTTGTCAAAAAATGCTTTTTTACCGTTGCTTACGTATTTTGGGGTCTGTTCTGGCAAAAACGAGTATTTGCAAATTACGCTCCAGTCGAGACAGCACCTGATCGGGTGGCATAGATACGGGTCGCGGCCATGAAGCCTTCGACCCACTGGGGGGTGCCGGCAGCCAGCACATGGGTATAGAGGGCAAGGACATTATTTTTCACCAAACCGTCGCGGCCATCTAAAAACCCGGTGCCCCGCTCCATGTTCAAGACCAGATCCTCGGCAACGCCGTCCCATTGCTGCACGATGGAATACCTGAACTCATGCCCTTTGATCCGGGTTCCCACCGGATAAAAACTATTGGCCTTTTCCACCGTAAAGATGGAGTACCCATGGGCCTGGGGTTTGGAGGCGATGGTGAAGGTCACGGGAAACACGCCGACCAGGGGATATTCGACCTCGTCGAGGATAATCGATCGACCGAGAAAAATCAGCCCGCCGCACTCGGCATAGACCGGCAGGCCGGCATCGATATGGGCCCGGATCGATTGGCGAAAGCTGGCGTTGTCCGCCAACTGCTGGGCGCTGGTTTCCGGAAAGCCACCCCCAATGTAGAGGCCGTCAAGATCCATGGGGAGTTCCGGTGAGGTCAGGGCATCGATCATTACCAATTGTGCTCCAGCGGCTTTGAGGGCCTCCAGGTTTTCTTCATAGTAGAATTGGAAGGCAGCGTCACGCAGCACCCCGATAGTGAGCGGGGGCGATATGGATACCGATACAGAAGGCATTGCAGGGGGCAGCGGCAAGACGCCCTTCATCTTGGCGATGATACTGTCCAAGTCGAAATGGGTTTCGGCCAGGGCCGCCAGTTCAGCCACGGCTTCGTCGGCCGCCGCATACTCCTGATGGGGGGTTACGCCGAGGTGGCGCATGGGAAAGACATCCTGCTTGAGACGGGGCATGATGCCCAGTACCGGCAGATCGGTATACCGTTCCATGGCCTGGCGGATGATGGATTCATGACGGGCGGTGCCAATCTGATTGAGGATGACCCCGGCAAAACGGATCCTGGGATCAAAGGCGCAGCACCCCAGGACCATGGCCGCCACCGTTCGGGTGGTTTTGGTGCAGTTGACCACCAGCAGCACCGGCAGGTCGAGCTGCAACGCCAGTTCCGCGGTGGAATAGTCACCGGCCGGGTTGACGCCGTCGAAAATCCCACGATTCCCCTCGACCACGGCAAAGGAATTACCCCGGAGATGGCTTTGAAAGGTCGCAATGATCGCCGCAGGCGACATCAAATAAGGATCGAGATTGTAACAGGGCTGCCCCGCGGCCTTGGTCATCCAGCCGGCATCGATATAATCCGGTCCTTTTTTAAAGGGGACGACGCCCTTACCCCGACTTCTCAGGGCCGCGATCAAGCCGACCGAAACCACCGACTTCCCCGAACCGCCGCTCAACCCGGCCAGCACCAGACTTCTCACTGTTTCCAAACGTAGTAACCCCTGTTGGTGTATGGTTAATTTTTTTTTGGCCAAGCGCCTCAGAAGCGCCTAAGGCCGCACTGGCTGTTACGGTTCCTGCGCCTTGCTGCCTCGATCCTCCAACGCATCATGCGGCGGTTTTCCGACTGCCCGCCAGACTTCCTCATAGAGCCGGTTGAGGCGCTGTTCGAGTTCGAACCGATACGCCTCGACCTGTGGCGAAGCAAGACCGGGCGGCACATAGAAGGGTTCGCCATGATGCAGGGCGATGGTGGCAAAAGGCAGCGGCACCACCGTCCGATCCCAACTGTTGAAGATGAGACAACGATCGGCGGCCCAAGCCATGGGAACAATCGGCTTGCCTGATTTGCTGGCCATGAGGATGCAGCCGGGCTGCACCCGCCGTGCCGGTCCCTGGGAACCGTCGGCAACGATGGCGCTGTTTCGCCCCTGTTTGAGCAGCTCGATCATATCCCGCAGGGCCTTAACCCCGCCCCGGTTGCTTGAGCCCCGCACCGGCACATGCCCCAGCAGCCTTGCCAGTTGGGCGATATATTCGCCGTCCTTGCTGGCGCTGACCATGACCGCCGCCGGATACTTCCT
>CAIMMA010000463.1 GCA_903842475.1 uncultured bacterium | reverse complement strand
TCTGCATGCAACGCTTCAAAACCGAAGATAACGTCGAACAGTTCCTCGTCGATGCCGCTCTGGCGCAAACGGTGGAATGTTCCTTTAAGCTCCTCAAGCAATTCGTTAATATTTTTGTCAGCGCGCTGCATTGCTGCCAGGCGGCTCGCATTCTCACTCACCAGCGATTCTGCGCAGGCCCGGAAGAGTGAGACAAACAGATATTCACCAATGAGCACCCGCAAGGTCGCGATGTCGCTCCCCATGACCTCGGACAAATATCCCGTTGGCCAGGGACGTTGAGCCAAACTGTATTGCCACGCTTCGTCCAATGGCAGCAGTCGCTGGCTGACCGGCATATAGACGGCTTCTGCATGAGGCCGGTTATGGAAGAGGTACAATTCGGCGCCTTCATCCTGACTCGAGCGTGTTCCGCTCTCCAGGATAATTTTCCCAACCAGCGGCGTAATGGCTTTGACTGAGTTCGGCACATTGAACAGTCCCCTCAGTTGCAGACCCGCATCCTCCAGACGGGCATGGACACGCTCGCCGACCGCCCAGACCTCGGCTTGGGTCGACAGCCCCTCCAATGTTTCCACCGCATAATCGGCCGCCACATCGTTGAATTGCCCCACCAATCCCTGGTCCGAACCGAAAACGACTGCCGTGACCGTCTTTGGGATTGGGGATCGTTTTCTTTGAACAGGCAAGGACTTTATCCCATTTTTCCGAAACTTGCGCCCAAGCCGAGTTCCACCGTGCATGCGTAGTCGGTCAAGGCGCGCACCGATTTTTCATATTGTCCAATGCTTGAAGCAGCCATTGCCTTCATGGTGCGCACGACCGACTGGAGATCTCCGGCACTCTCGATCTTTCGACGCAAGCTTGCGGTGGAGTCGCTCATTCCTTCTCCTGGAAATTCACTCCGGCGTTCAGGTACACAAGTGCTCCTTTTTCCATGTTAGCGCGCCACCAGCGCTTCGCGCACACGCACCAAGCGGCTCGCAAATTTTTCCCTGTCATACGGGGACTCGATGGTTCGTTCGGCGAGCTCGGCGATCCATTGTACTTTTTCATGGACTATCCTGCGCCGACTAGGGTCGGTTGTCTGACTGGCGATGGTCAGCAGCGCGCCGAGCTGTCGGGACATAATGGCGACGTTACCTCTGGCATTTTGCCGAATCTGGTCAAAGGCCTCAGCGAAAAAACTCTCGAAACTCGGGCCCTTCGCAATGACGCGCAGCGTTCCATGGTCCAGCCGGTGGGTGGTCACAATCCTGCGGTTCGCAAGTCGGACCAGAATCGCGGTCAGATAATCCACACACATCACCGCGGTAGTCGTGTCGTTGATACCTGGAGACAAGGCTTTCATGGCGATGTCCACAATCTGCCGAATCCCGAAGGCAACATCGTACTCCACAGTGCGTTGACGACTGATGACATAAAGAGCGTTCACCCTTGCCGTCATTTCATCGTCCAGAATGTCCGGGTTGGCCACCGAGACAAGCGGCCTGCCCGCGACGACAAACTCCCCGATGCCGCATTCCATCCGCAGGATCGTGCCGTATTCCCGAGCCACGCGCAAAAGTGCGTCTGCATCGAAACTTTCAAGGTAACCATTCTTCCGGGCCGGGATGGCAACCCAAGGCTGATGGGCAAGAGACGCCCACAGGTCGTTGTCCCCATACTCGTCCTCCTCTGCAGCCAGCTCTTCGGAATACAGGTGATCCACGGCCTCGATGGTCTCCTGCGCGGCCCCGGCAATAATGCTCGATGCCTGGATCGACGTCGAGATGTGGTGAATGAAGTAGATCAAAAAAGCTATCCCAACGAAGGCAAGGATCAAGCCGACCGAGACCGCCAGCGCGGGGACGAACGTTTGTTCACCGCCTCCCCGGATGGTCCGGAGCACCACCAGGCAGTACGCGAATATGCCGACGAACACCCCGAGCACCACCTGGTTGATGCGGTCACGCATAAAAATGCGGATGACCCTTGACGTGTATTGACTGGACGTCAGGGAAAGAGCGACGAGGGTGATGGAGAACACCACCCCGGCCACCGTGATCATCGAGCTGGCGACAGCGGTGAGCAGGCTGCGCGCTCCGGCCGCACCGGCACCGAAAAGCAGCGGCCACCGCTCGACCATATGCAGGTCGACGGTCGCATCAATGGTTATCAGCACGGTAGCGAGCAGAACAGCGTCCAACACCATCATGGTGGGGATGAACCAGAAACTCGACCGTTTTTCCTGCCACCAGTGGCGTAGTCTCGTGAGCATTCTTGTATTCTCCTCCCTTATGGCGTTAGTTCGTTCCTTCTTCTCAGAGGCAGACGCGGCAGAGGCATCGCTTATGTCTCTTCCTTCAGTGGCTCGTTCTTGGCCGGGGAGCTTGATTCGGGCGTGAACTCCTTGAGCGCCTGCCGGGCAAGATCGAGAATGACGGCGCGATCCTCTTCGTTCAATTTTCCGGCGGTATCCAAGCGCGTGCGAACTTCCATCGGAATGTCCGCTGCCGATTCCTGCACGGCGTACTCGGCCCCTTGCATCCGCTCAAGCGACACATCATCAAAGAGTTCGGCGATTAAGGCTCGCAATACGGCGATTTGCGCGGGCACGGAGACCGGGGTTGCTTCCGGTTGCTTCAGGCAGGAACGGATTCTCCGTCCGTGTTCAATAATTTTACGGGTGTCAGCATCCAGGCGCGCTCCGAACCGCGAAAAGGTTTCGAGCTCCTCAAACTGCGCGTAGGCCAGCTTGAGATCGCCCGCCACCGCACGGTAGGCGGCTCGTTGCGCTTTACCGCCAAGGCGCGAAACGGATTTGCCGACATCGACCGCCGGCAGCACACCCAATTCGAACAGCGCCGGTGAGAGGTAAATCTGGCCATCGGTGATGGAAATCAAGTTGGTCGGGATATAGGCGGAGATGTCCTGCGCCTCGGTTTCTATGATGGGCAAAGCCGTGAGGGAGCCGCCGCCGCGTTCCGGACTCAAATGGGTGGCCCGCTCGAGCAGCCGCGAGTGAATATAGAAAATGTCGTCCGGAAAGGCTTCCCGCCCAGGCGGACGGTGCAGCAACAAAGAGAGTTCCCGGTAGGCGCGGGCGTGGTGGGTGAGGTCGTCATAGACGATCAGCACGTCCTGCCCCGCTTCCATGAAATACTCAGCGATGCTGGTGGCGGCGTAGGGGGCGACATAGGCAAGACCCGGTGGATCGTTGCCCTCGGTGACGACCACGACGGTGTACTCCATGACGCCCCTTTCCTGCAAAGTCGCCACGGTCTTGGCCACGGTGGATGCACGCTGGCCGATGGCGCAATACACACAGCGTACCTGCTGGTCGCGCTGATTCAAAATGGCGTCAATAGCAATGGCGGTTTTGCCGGTCTGGCGATCACCGAGAATCAGCTCGCGCTGACCGCGGCCCACGGGAATGAGCGCATCGATAACTTTGAGACCGGTTGCAAAAATTTCCGATTTGGTAGAACGCCGTGCTAAGGCCGGCGGGTTTCGATGGAGTGAGCGCCATTCGACCTCAGTGGGTTTCTCCAGGCGGTCGATGGCATTGCCGAACACGTCGAACATGCGGGAAAGGGTCCCCTTGCCGACCGGGGCCATAAGCGGCCCGCCGGTGTCCTGCACCACCATGCCGCGGGCGAGCCCCTAGGTGGCCGTTAAGACGATGCCGCGAATGCAATGGGCATCGAGTTGGGCAAGCACTTCAATGGCGATATTCCCTTCTTGCGCGTGCAACAATGAGTGAATGGGCGGCAAATGCGTTGCAAAATGGACATCAACGACACTGCCCCGGATCAGAATCACCGTCCCGAGGTTGGTAGAACTGGTGTTGTCTGTCATATTGGTTCTTCAATTGCGTTGCTCACACAGCGCATAAAAGGAGAAAAGGCATGGAATGAGCTGAGAAACTTACGGATTGATTGCAGTTCGCCGCGCCTTATCCGCTCTCGGATATTGCATTTTCAAATCTTCAAAAGTGTCGACAATCCTGGGAAATAATCAGCCGCGCAGTCTCTTTGTCGTCGGCGGAAACAACATACCAAGGCGCATGCAGGGGGCTTTTCGCGTTGAGGCAAGCCTCGTAGGCTTCCATGGAGGCCGGCCAGTATTCCCCTCTTGCAAATCCGCATTGCTAAATTTCCATTTTTTGTCCGGATCGTCAATGCACTCAAGAAATCGCTTTCGCTGTTCTTCTTTTACATAGCGTCTCCTCTTGTTGCGACGTGAAATCTATCCTGATTTTTTCGAGAATAGCTTGTCTGGCAAAGAATCCTGGCAGAATGTGCGGCGATGCAAGCGATAGCGTCGGTATTTACTTGGGTGCAATCTTTGATCCAGCTCCTCAACGCTCGGCGTTACACTGGCC
>CAIMMA010000462.1 GCA_903842475.1 uncultured bacterium | reverse complement strand
CATCCTGGTGGTCATCGGGGTGATCATGGCCCTGTACGGCGTTATATACGCGGTGATGGAAAACGATATCCGCAAGCTCCTGGCCTGGTCGATTGTCTCCCAGGTCGGTTACATGGTCGTCGGGATCGGCATCGGCACCGACCTGGCCATCAACGGCGCGGTCGCCCATGCCGTGGTCCACATCCTGTATAAAAGCCTGCTGTTCATGGGCACCGGCTCGGTGCTCTACATGACCGGCAAATCCAAGTTCACCGAACTTGGCGGGCTCTATAAAAAAATGCCGGCCACCTTTTTCTTCACCCTCATCGGCTGTCTGTCGATTTCGGCTGCCCCCGGCTTTGCCGCCTATGTGAGCAAGTCGATGATCATCGGCGCCGGTTTTGAGAGCCACCTCAACTGGGCTTCCTGGCTGCTGATGTTCGGCGCCACCGGCACCTTCATGTACAACGGCTTGAAGCTGCCCTATTTCCTCTTTTTCGGCCCCAACAACTGTAGCGAGGCCACCTGGAAATCTGCAGCCGACCCCAGCTGGAACATGCTGATGGCCATGATGCTCGGCTCCACCCTCTGCATCCTGGTGGGCACGGCCCCGAGTTTTCTCTATGCCATGCTGCCCCATAGCGTGGCCTACAACCCGTACACTGCCTACCACCTGGTCGAGACCCTGCAGCTGCTCGGTTTTGCCGCCCTGGCTTTTTTTCTGCTCAAGAAATATGTGGCGCCCATCGATCGGATCTGTCTTGACATCGATTGGCTCTATCGACAGGCTGGGCGCGGCTTTCTCTGGCTGGTGAAGGGACCGCTGCAATGGGGCGACACCGCCTGGGGCGAAGCCTACCGGGCGGTTGGGCTCACTTCCCTTATGACCTTGAGCCGGTTTTGGAGCTGGTTTGACTGGAATGTGATCGACGGTCTGGTCGATGGCCTGGCCCGCTCGGTCCGTGGCCTGGGCGGCAAGGTTCGACTTCTGCAGAGCGGCCAGATCCAGATGACCCTGTACTGCGCCTTCTCCCTCGCTGCGATTCTGTTTGTTACCTTCATCTTTTTTCAGCTGCTCTAAAGGGATCGAGAGAATGGATCTGTTACTTATCAAAGAGGGGTTGCCCCTGCTCACTTTGCTGGTTTTCATGCCGCTGGCCGGGGCCCTGGTTCTCCTCTTCTGGCATGGCGAAGCCTTTGCCCGCATGTGGACCCTAGTCGTCACCTCCCTGACCGCCCTGTTTTCCGTCCTCCTGCTCACCGGTTTCAACCAGGCCAGCGCCAAATACCAGTTCGCCGAGGCCCACAAGTGGATTCCCCGCTTTGATATCAACTACATCGTCGGGGTTGACGGCATCTCCATCCTTCTGGTGATCCTGACCACCTTCATCATGCCGTTTTGCGTCCTGGCCTCGTGGAAATACATCAAAAACCGGGTGGCGCCCTTCATGTTCTGCCTGCTGGTGATGGAAACCTCGATGATCGGCGTTTTTGTCGCCCTGGATTTTGTGCTGTTCTATATTTTCTGGGAATTCATGCTCATTCCCATGTACCTGCTGATCGCCATCTGGGGCGGGCCGCGCAAGGTCTACGCCTCGATTAAGTTTTTTCTCTACACCCTGGCTGGATCGGTACTGCTGCTGGTGGCTATCATCGCCCTTTATCTCAAAACCGGCAGTTTCTTTATCCCGGCGATGATGTGGCAGGAGTATACGCTTACCTTCCAGGTCCTGGTTTTCCTCGCCTTTTTTCTGGCCTTTGCCATCAAAGTGCCGATGTTTCCCTTTCACACCTGGCTGCCGGCCGCCCATGTCGAGGCCCCCACCGCCGGCTCGGTGATCCTGGCCTCGGTACTGCTCAAGATGGGGACCTACGGCCTGGTACGCTTTTGCCTGCCGATTACCCCCGACGCCACCATGCTCCTGGCCACCCCGATCCTGTGGCTGTCCATCGCCGGGATCATCTACGGCGGTTTCACCGCGCTGGCCCAGCAGGACATGAAAAAACTGATAGCCTACTCCTCGGTCGGCCACATGGGCTTTGTCACCCTGGGGATCTTTGTCCTCAACACCCGAGGCCTGGAGGGGGCGATTCTGCAGATGATCAACCACGGCGTCACCACCGGCGCCCTGTTTCTCTGCGTGGGCATGATCTACGAGCGCACCCACAGCCGGGAGCTGTCCGTGGCCAGCGGAGTCGGCAAATATATGCCCTGGTTCGTCAGCTTTCTGGCCATCTTTTCCCTGAGCTCCTTCGGCTTTCCCGGCACCAACTCCTTTATCGGCGAGCTGCTGGTCCTGGCCGGTGCCTTTGAACACAATATCCTCCTGGCTCTGGCCGCCATCCCCGGCGCGGTCCTGGCCGCCGCCTATACACTGAGAATGCTGCAGAAGATCGTCTGGGGCGGCACGGACAATCCCGACCAGTCCTCGCTGCTGGATCTGTCAGCCCGCGAGATCGTGACCCTGAGCCCCTTCCTCCTGTTCGTGCTGTGGATCGGCTTGGGGCCGCAACCCTTCATCGACCTGATCCACCCCTCGGTGAGCCAGCTTTTAGAGCAGCTGCACCACTGGCAGCAGCACCATCAGGTCGCCGCCGTGCTGTGGCAATAACGTGGAGATGATTCCCGCAACCCCTGCCAACACCCTGTCCGCCGAACGACGCGGATGGTGTTGAGGAAACAACAAGAAAGGCGATATCTATGGTTATCCTTCCCGAACTGGTGCTGCTGACCGGGGCCCTGGCTTTTTTTGTGGTCAGCCTGGCCAAGACGCCCGATCCTCAGGTGGCGAAGCGCACGGCCCTGTTTTTTGGTTTTGCCACCTTCCTCGCCACCTGCCTTTGCTTGCATTCCCAGGCCACCCTGTTTTACGGGGTCTATGTGGTTGATCAGTATTCCCAGCTGTTCAAGATCCTGATCGGCTTTTCCCTGGCCATTCTCCTGGTGGCCGGCCAGTACCTCAAAGGGATTGCCGACCGGGTCCGGCCCGAATACTACCTCTTCCTCTTGCTCAGTGTTCTCGGCCTGATGATGCTGGTGAGTTCGGTGGAGCTGATCGCCATTTTTATTTCCCTGGAGCTCTCTTCCTTTGCCCTCTATCTGCTGGTGCCCATGCGGGACGATAGCACCGGTATTCGGGTGCAGATGGAGGCCGGCATCAAATACATCCTCTTCGGGGTCATGGCCACCGGCTTCATGCTCTACGGCATGAGCTACTTGTTCGGCCTCACCGGTACGACCTACCTCAAGGAGATCGTCGCTGTGCTGGCCAAGGGCAATCTGCAACCGGCGGTGGTGGTGGCCGTGCTCATGACCCTGGGCGGTTTTCTCTATAAACTGGCGGTGTTTCCGATGCATTTCTGGGTCCCGGACATCTACCAGGGGGCCTCGAACGAGACCACCGGCTTCATCGCCACCATCCCCAAATTGGGGGCCGTGGCCTTGCTGATCAGGGTTTTGACCGTGCCGACCGGTCATCCCCAGTTCCTCGCCGAACTGCTGGCTGCAGTGGCGGTCTGTTCGATGTTTTACGGCAATCTCAGCGCCCTGGTGCAGAAGGATATCAAGCGGATGCTGGGTTTTTCCGGTATCGCCCACGCCGGCTTTATCGCCCTGGGACTGGTGAACATGACCAGCCAGGGCTATGGGGTCGCCATCTATTATGTCGCCGGCTATGTGCTGATGAATCTGGCCTGCTTCCTGGTGATCAGCAATGTCTCCCGGCAAGGGGAGAATCTGCTGATCGAGGACCTCAGCGGCCTCTATAAACGCCAACCGGTGCTGGCCTTCATCCTCGCCGTCGGCCTGTTTGGCCTGGCCGGGATCCCGCCCTTTGTCGGTTTCATGGCCAAGTTTCTCATCCTGACCTCGGCCCTGCGGGCCGATTATCTGGTGGTGGTCTGCCTGGCGGCCATTAATACCGCCATTGCCATTTATTACTACCTTTCGGTGGTCAAGGCGGTCTACACTGCCGATCCCGACGGACGTCCGGCGGTGACGGTCCATCCGGCGATTCAGGCGGCCGGGGTGTTGCTGGTGATCGCCATCGTCCTGATGGGAACCCTGCCGGCACGGTTCGTCGATTATGCCGGTGCCGTGGTCCAGACCTTGCTGTAATTTATCCCGCAGCGGCTATATCAATAAAAAAGGGGCCCCTCCTGTGAGGGGCCCCTTTTTTTATGCGCTCCGCTCCGAAGCGGTACTGACGGCTTACACCAGGTGCTCCAGACCCGGCGCCGGGAAGGAGGCGCAGAGCTTTTCCACTGCCGCGGCGATCTCGGCCTGCAGCCCGGTATTGGTGGGGTCCTTGATGATGGTGTCGATCCAGAGACCGGT
The DNA here is from genome assembly GCA_903842475.1 of uncultured bacterium. Lineage (GTDB taxonomy): Bacteria > Desulfobacterota > Desulfobulbia > Desulfobulbales > Desulfobulbaceae > Desulfobulbus. Next base: position 1,504 of record CAIMMA010000462.1, on the reverse strand, counting down.
CTGGATCATCTGCTCTTGCTTGAACCCCCGCGAGGTGACCGCCGCCGAGCCCAGGCGGATGCCGCTGGGGTCAAAGGGCTTGCGGGTGTCGTAGGGCACGGCGTTGTAGTTGAGGACAATGCCCGCTGCATCCAGGGCCTTGGCGGCAATCTTGCCGGTCACGCCCTTGTTGGTGAGGTCGATGAGCATGAGGTGGTTATCGGTGCCGCCGGTGACCAGGTTGAAACCTTTGTCGATCAGTGTGGCGGCCAGGGCCTGGGCGTTGGTGACGATCTGGGCCGCATACTGTTTGAAGGCTGGGGTGGAGGCTTCCTTCAGGGCCACGGCAATGGCGGCGGTGGTGTTGTTGTGCGGTCCGCCCTGCAGTCCGGGAAACACTGCCTTGTCGATGGCAGCGGCATATTCCTGCTTGCACAGAATCATTGCGCCACGGGGGCCGCGCAGCGATTTATGGGTGGTGGTGGTGACCACATCGGCATAGGCAATGGGGGAGGGATGGGCACCGCCCGCCACCAATCCGGAGAAATGGGCCATGTCAACCATGAGCAGGGCCCCGCAGGCATCGGCGATCTCGCGAAATTTGGCGAAATCAAGGATTCGCGGGTAGGCGGAGTGGCCGGCGATGAGAATTTTAGGGCGACAGGCCAGGGCCTTTTCGCGGATGGTATCGTAATTGAGTAGCCCGGTGTGCTGGTCAAGGGAATAGGATTCGGCATTGAAATATTTTCCCGAGATCGACACTTTGGCTCCATGGGTCAGGTGGCCGCCGTGGGGCAGGGCCATGCCGAGGATGGTGTCGCCGGGGCTGATAAAGGCCAGGTATACCGCCAGGTTGGCTGGAGAACCAGAATAGGGTTGGACGTTGACGTGGTCGGCGCCGAACAACTCCTTGGCCCGCTGGATGGCGAGGCTCTCAACCTGATCGATGTATTGCTGGCCCTCGTAGTATCGTTTGCCGGGATACCCTTCCGAATATTTATTGGTAAGCACGGATCCGGTCGCTTCCATGACCGGGCCGGAGACGTAATTTTCAGAAGCGATCAGACGGATTTTGTTTTTTTGCCGCCATTCTTCCTGTTTGATCAGGTGAAAGATTTCCGGGTCGTTCTGTTCCAAGGTGTTCATGTTGACTCCTTCTCTAGGTCCATAGTGGTACCGGCACACTCATTGGGCTCGCATGTGACCGGGGTTGAGAACTGTTGATGCCGCGACCACAGCAATTATGCCGGGGTTGTGGCCGATGGTTGTTTCGCGGGAGGCACGGTACAATTGCTTGGGTTGGTTGGCTTGACTGTTGACAACCGTATCAAGTGTTGCGTGTCCTTTACCATGAAAGGATTAAAATAATAATCAACCTGTCGAGAGTTGAACAGGATAAAATGACCGGGGCAACCGCCGGAACCCGGAAGTCTTTTTTCTGGAAGGTCTGAAGTAGCCTTGTCGCAAGCTGAATCGAACTGAACCGCCCTTGTTTTTAAGGAAAGTGTGCCTCCTTGGTTGGCGT
>CAIMMA010000461.1 GCA_903842475.1 uncultured bacterium | reverse complement strand
GTCTCGTCGAGCAGGCTGTCGGCCAGGTCCCGCTTCTCGGCGTGCATGCGCACGATTTTTTCCTCGATGGTGTTTTTTGCCACCAGACGGTAGACGGTCACCGGCCGCTCCTGGCCCATGCGGTGGGCCCGGTCCGAGGCCTGGTCCTCCACCGCCGGGTTCCACCAGGGATCCATGTGGATGACGTAGTCGGCGGCGGTGAGGTTGAGGCCCAGGCCGCCGGCCTTGAGACTGATGAGAAAGAGGTCGCCCTCGCCGGCCTGGAAGGCGGTCACCTCGCGCTGCCGTTCCTTGGGCGGGGTGGAGCCGTCGAGATAGCGGTAGGGGATGTTGCGTTGATCGAGATGCTCGCGGATCAGGGCGAGATGACCGACAAACTGGCTGAAGACCAGGGCCTTGTGGCCGTTTTCCAGCAGTTCGGCGACCACCTCGCCAAATAGGGTCAGCTTCGAACCAACCAGCGCGCTCTCGGGCAGGATCAACCGCGGGTGGCAGCAGGCCTGGCGCAGCCGGGTGATCTCGGCCAGGATCTGCATCGGTTTCTGGCCGGCCGCCCCCTGTTCGGCCTCGATCCGTTCCAGGGCCTTTTGCCGCAGGGCCTCGTAAAAGGCGGTCTCCTCCGGGCTCAGCTCCACCTGCAGCATCACCTCGGTGCGCGGCGGCAGCTCTTCCAGGACTTGGGATTTCAGCCGGCGGAGGATGAAGGGCTGGACCAGTTTTTTGAGCCGTCGCCGGGCCTCGCGGTCATTGGACCGTTCGATGGGACCGGCGAAGCGGGTGTTGAACCGCTCCCGGGTGCCGAGCAGGCCGGGGTTGATGAAGTTGAACAGGGTCCAGAATTCGCCCAGGTGGTTCTCGATCGGGGTGCCGGTGGTGACCACCTTGAATCGGGCCTTGAGCCCCATGGCCGCCTGGGAGCGTTTGGTGGCGGCGTTCTTGATCGCCTGGGCCTCGTCGAGGACCACGGTCTGCCAGTCGACGGTGGTGAGCAGTTCGGATTCCTGATGGAGCAGGCCGTAGCTCGATACCATTACGTCAAAGGGACCCAGATCGGCCACCAGGGCTTCGCGGTTGACCCCGCCAAAGGGGATGAGGTTGAGGGTGGGGGCAAAGCGAGCGGCTTCCACCACCCAGTTGGCGCAGACCGAGGTGGGGGCCACCACCAGGGTCGGTCCCCGGGGGGCGTTGTGGAGGATGGCCGCCAGGGTCTGGACGGTCTTGCCCAACCCCATGTCATCGGCCAGGCAGGCGCCGAAGCCCAGGTGGGCAAGCCGCGCCAGCCACTGGTAGCCCTCGCTCTGATAGTCACGCAACTGCGCCTTGAGGGTGGAGGGCAGGGCCGGGGTGGCGGCCATCCCCTCGCGGATCTGTTCCAGGCGGGCATACCACTGGGGATCAGCATCCAGCTGGCCGGCTTGGCCGGTAAGCTCCTCCAGGGCCAGGGCCGCCAGGGGATGGATGCCCATCTTCTTGCCCCGTTTGTCGACATAGGCGGCCAACTCGTCCAGCCGTTTGCGCAATTCCCGCGAAAGGGCGACAAACTGCCCCTCACCCAGGGGCAGGAAGCGATGGGGCGTGGCCTGGAGC
>CAIMMA010000460.1 GCA_903842475.1 uncultured bacterium | reverse complement strand
TAAGCAGGATTCGGTGGTCAGTCGATTGCAGCAGCTTATGCCCCGATGCATCGAGCAACCCGCGGCCCATCGTCTGGATATGGACACCTCGGGTTTGATGGTCCTGGGGCTGACCCGTGCGGCCCATCGGCATCTGTCGATCCAGTTTGCCGAGCGGAAGGTCGGGAAACAATATCTGGCGTTGCTGGAGGGGTTGGTTGCGGGGGATGCGGGTGAGATCACCCTGCCGTTTCGTCTCGATCCGGAGCGGCGGCCGTATCAGGTGTATGACCCGGTGCAAGGGAAAGTGGGGATCAGTCGCTGGCGCAAGATCGGGGTGCGGGAAGGGCGGACCCTGGTGGCCTTTACCCCCTTGACCGGACGGACCCACCAGTTGCGCCTGCATGCCAGCCATCCTCTGGGGCTGGGGTGCCCCATCGTGGGCGATCGCCTGTATGGGACCGGTTGCCCGGGGGAACCGTTGCTGCTCCATGCAGCCTGGCTGCAATTTCAGCATCCGGTGACCGGGCTGGCAATGGATTTTTTTTCAACAGCCGCTTTTTGCCGGGAGCTGCCCTGAAAGGGTAAAGGGCGAGGGCGATTATGGCGACGAAGGGCATCGACCCCTGATCCCTTTGAGCTGCAATTGCATGCCCGGTTGCAGTTTGTTGGGATCGTTCACCCGGTCCCGGTTGAGTGCATGGATTTTCTTCCAGGCCTCCTGATCGCAGAACCGATGCGAGGCAATCAAACTGAGTGAGTCTCCGAGTTGCACCGTGTAAACTTCCTCCCCGCGCGGTTCGGGCACTGCCGGCGAGGGCGGCAACGTTGCGGTCGGCAGGGGTTTTTCGGGCGAGCTGGTCGGCGGCTGGAGGACCGGGCGATCTATGGTTTCGGGAACCTGCACCGGTGCAACAGCTGTGGGTTCGACTTCCGGAGGATTTTCCTCCACCGGGGGTGTCGGCGGCACCGGAGAAACCGCCAGCAACGCAGTGTGCTGGGCCGGTGCATCGGCGTCTGCCGGAGAGTCTACGGGTTGCGGGGCGGCATCCTGTACCGGAGCTGCCGGGATCGTTTTTTCGGAGAAAGCCATCGGCGGCGGAGTTTTAAGAAAAAACAGCAAAGCTCCTCCGGCGATCACGCTCGCGGCCAAGCCAACGGCGAGCAAGCTGCGAAGGGTATTTTTTTGCGGTGTTTTGCGGCCTGCTTGGGATGCTTTTCGAAGCCGCTGGCTTCTGAGCTGAACCGCTTTGGTCAGGGACAGGGATTCTTCGGTCCGTTTGATATGGCTCTGGAGTCCAGGGAAATCAACCGCCAGCAGCAGGGCGGATTCGTACAGCGCCTTGGCCTCTTGCGTCTGCCCCTCGGTCTCCAGGGCTTCGGCCTGGACCACCAAGGCCTCTGCTTCGGCATGGAGACGATCCAATTGCTCGACAAGCATGTTTCGTTCTTCCTCGGAAAAAGCGGAGGCATGCATGGTGAGCAAGGTCCTGGCCTCGACGATCCGGCCGGCTTGCAGTATTTCCTGAATGCTTGTTGCGGAGATGTTTTCCAAAGTCAGGTTCCATGAAGAGTTTGTTCTTCCGTTTCAAGGAGCGTAGCGGTCGGCGGGGTTGTTTGTCAAGGCGGGAGGGATTTGCTGATAAAAAAAGGGGTGCTCATTGAGCACCCCTTGAACCAACAGCAATAATTTAAGAAAATTATTTAATGCGATCGGCAACAGCGGCTCTCTCGCCGACCAGCTCTGCTTCCGTCTTTTTGATCATCTCACGGCTGAAGTCACTGATTGCAAGACCTTCAACGATCTTCCATTCGCCGCCTTCGGTGGTGATCGGGAAGGCGAACATCAGATCCTGGTCAACACCGTAGGGGTTGCCGGCGCTGTAGACGCCCATGCTGACCCATTGGCCGTTGCTGCCCAGTGCCCAGCTTCTCATGTGATCAACTGCTGCGGAGGCGGCAGAGGCTGCGGAAGAAGCGCCACGAGCCTTGATGATGGCGGCGCCGCGCTGCTGAACGACCGGGATGAACTCGTTCTTGTTCCACTCGTCGCTGACCTGTGCTTTTACCGCTTTGCCGTCAACGGTGGCATAGCTGATGTCCGGATACTGGGTGGCGGAATGGTTACCCCAAACAACCACTTTTTCCACTTTGGTGGAGTGGGTGCCGGTTTTCTCGGCGATCTGAGACATGGCCCGGTTGTGGTCCAAACGCATCATGGCGGTGATTTGGCGCGGGTTGATTTTCGGCGCGTTCTTGGACAGGATCAGAGCGTTGGTGTTGGCCGGGTTGCCGACAACCAGGACTTTGACGGTGGGTTTGGCATTTTCGCTCAGTGCCTTGCCCTGCACCTCGAAGATGGCGGCATTGGCGTTGAGCAGATCGCTGCGTTCCATACCCGGACCACGAGGTCTGGAACCGACCAGCAGGCCGAAATCGATATCTTTGAAGGCAACATTGGGATCATCGGTGGCGATCACGCCTGCAACCAGCGGGAAGGCGCAGTCGTTGAGCTCCATCAGAACACCCTGCAGGGCGCCCATTGCCGGCGGGATCTCCAGTAACTGGAGGATGACAGGCTGATCCGGTCCGAGCATGCTGCCGCTGGCGATGCGGAAAATAAGGGAATAGCTGATCTGGCCGGCGGCTCCGGTAACTGCTACACGTACTGGTGCTTTCATTGGTATTTCTCCTTGCTGTTTTAACCTTAACAATTAGTAGTCCAAAAAATTGGCAACCTACCGTAACGTTGTGATGCGTTTTCTCTTCAAGAAATGTCGATCAAGAAGGTGATGTGCGCTTGTGTGGAGCATGGTGTGCTGGTGGAGATGAAGATCAGGAGTGCCTTGGATGGTCTGTACGACCAGATCGGATGCGTGGTCTGGAAACAAGCACGCATCTAAGAGACTGCAGAAACAGGAATAATTCTTGAGCGCTCCAGCCAGATATACAAATCCCCTTTCAAATCCGCCGTTATTGATACAAGTCAATGGCCGAAAAGTCAAGCGGTCTTTGCCTTTGGGGGTCACTCTTCGCCGTCGATTGATTTTTCAGGAAATACGAGGGTATCGGTCGGCGATCACCATCATCAGTGTCTCGTAGGTGAAGCCCCAGACAAATCCTTCGGTGGCGGGAATGCAGGGAAAAAGCACCTCCGGGCAGCGCGGACTCATGGCCCGTTTGATAGTGTTGGCTTTGTCGGCCACATATTCGAGCTCGAGCCATTCATGGCAGCTGATCTCGGAGGTTTGCAGCGTGATCGGCGGCTGGGCGGCGAGTTCGAACAGGTAGGTGGTGACCGGAATCGGTTGATTGAGGTGATTGCCGGCCTGGCGAACCGGATATTGCTTGACCAGGTGGTCGGCACAGAGTTGGATGCCGCACTCCTCGTAGGTCTCCCGGATGCAGGTCGCCAGCAGGGATGCGTCCTCGTCGTCCCGACGGCCGCCGGGAAAGGCATAGTGTCCGGACCATGGATCTCGGGGGTTGGCCTTGCGTTTAAGGATCAGCACTTCCAGGGTCGGTTGATAGGTGATGATGGTCGCCACCGCGGCTTCCATTTTTAAAAAAGGTTCCATGAAACACTTATACCAAATATTGGCCGGAGAAACCAGTCTCCTGGGAAGAGAGATTTCGGCAGCAAGCCGATTCTCTCTGGGAAATGGCGCTTGCGTTGCCCAGGTTTTTATTATCTAATATCGGAGAACGTTGGTTTTTGGTCGTTCCTGATACCGGTTTTTTTATTGCGGACCTGTACCGCAGGCAGCGCATCCCGAACAATTATCAGGCAAAGAGCCGAGATCAACCCGAATTTAACGGAACAACGTCGGTATGCTGAGGTGCCTTCCTGTTTGTCCAAATCGACGCTCTTGGGCAGGTCGGGGAAAACAACGATAGGCGCTGGCGCCAAACCGTCGAAGTCGTGATCGCCTGGACACGGTCCCGCCATCAACATCAGGATAGGGTGAAGATAGTATGGAAGCTGATTTTACGGAACGGCGTCGCCACATACGGATTTTTTTCGACAGTTTAGAGGAAGCCAGCTGCCTTTTTATCGCTGACGAAAAAGCGGTCACCTTATGGTCGGCATCCGTACTCGATTTGAGTCTGGGCGGTTTGCATTTAACCCTTATTGGGGATGCCGATTTATCCGTCGGCGATCGGCTCATTCTCTGCAATCTGACCCATCGTACGGGCCAGGTTTGTGATGAGCAAATCTCCATGGAGGTCCGCTGGCTCTTTACCCGGCCGGAGTTCCGTCGTCTCTATGTAGGGTGCCGGTTCCTCCATTTGCCGGAAAAGAGCCGCGGCCATATCGCCAACCTGATCAGCGTCAAGCTGCTTGAGGCCAGCACGGTGCGGAGCGGTACGCTCAACAACTGAAGCGCCCGTCTTGCCACCGGGATTCCCTGCGACCCTTTCTTGTACCGGCACCTCCGCCAAGGCCATTGATGCAGACTGCAGAACCCTACGGGGGATTTGAACAAGGCCCGATCCGGCCGCCCAGCGAAAGCGGCAGCCTGCTTATCCGGGTCACCCGAAACTGCCCCTGGAACCGCTGCACCTTCTGCGGACTGTATAAAGGTGAGGGGTTCAGCCAGCGGCCGGTGGCCCACGTATTCCGCGATATCGATACAGTGCGTCGGTTCGTGGATTTGCTGGTGCCGGTCCCGGGAACCGCTGCCGACGATGCCGTCGGCCGTTTGCCTGCCCCCGGCTGCCTGGATCAAAACGAACAGATGGCCCTCTCCGCCGCCCGCAACTGGTTGCTGGCTGGGGGACGGTCGGTGTTTCTCCAGGATTCCAACAGTCTGATCATCAAGCCTGACCATCTGGTCGCCATCCTTCGCCATCTCAAGGCCACCTTTCCCCGCATTCAGCGAATCACCTCCTACGCCCGTTCGCAGACCATTGCCCGGATCAGTGATCGGGATCTGGCCCGCATGGCAGCCGCGGGTCTCAACCGGATCCATATCGGCCTGGAATCGGGGTGCGACCGTATCCTGACCCGGATCAAAAAAGGGGCCGACCGGGAAACCCATGTCCTGGCCGGCTGCAAGGTCAAGCAGGCCGGGATGGAGTTGTCGGAATACTATATGCCGGGCCTTGGCGGCCGGGAGCTCTCCCGGGAGCATGCCCTGGAAAGCGCCGAGGCCCTCAATCGGATCAACCCGGATTTTATCCGGCTGCGGACCCTTGCCGTTCCCGATACCATCGAACTTGCAGGCGACGTGGCCAGTGGTGCCTTCGAGAAGATGGGCGATCGGGCGGTGTCCGAGGAACTGCTGCTGTTTTTGCAGTCGCTTGCCGGGATCACCAGTCGGGTGAAAAGCGATCACATCCTCAACCTGTTTGCAGAGGTCGACGGCATCCTACCCGATGACCAGGGTCGGATGGCAGCCGTGGTCGAACGTTTTCTGGCCATGGACCCGGAAGAGCAGGTGCTCTACCAGATCGGCCGGCGCACCGGAATCTTCACCCGGCTCGCTGATTGCCGCGATCCGGGACTTCGCCGCCGGGCGCAAGGTTTTGTCGAGCAATGGATGGTGACGCCGGAAAATGTCGACCGGATTTGCGACACACTGATGCAGCGGTTTATCTGAAGGGGCGGTAAGGAGAGCACCTGTCGATTCGGGGCCTGACCCCACCCGAGCAACGGGGGCAGGCCCGAAAACGGTTCCGCCGGATCAGGCCGAAAAAATCGCCTGATCCTTGAGGACGGCCGCGGCCCGGGTCAGATGAACGGCATGCCGTTTGGTCAGGGCCAGCACTTCGTCGCCGACCCCGCCATGCTGCATGTCCTCGTCGGCCGAGCGGCCATAGGGGCCCCATTGCAGGCCGCCTTTTTTATACTCAGGGGTTATCTTGGGCAGCGGGACGATCAGCATGCCCAGTTCGGCGAAGTTGTTGAGCATGGACAGCATGGTCAGTTCCACCCCGCCGCCGGCACCGCCGAAACCGCCGCCCGAGGCAAAAACCCCGACCGCCTTGCCGTTCATTTTGTCCTGCATCCACAGGCCGGAGCAGACCGTGTCGATCATTTTTTTGATCCGCCAGTCCATGCTGCCCATGTGCACCGGGCTGCCGACCAGCACGCCGTCGCTGCCGGTCAGGTCCTCAGCGGTCACCTCTTCGGCTTTTTTAACCACCGCAACCCCGCCCGGCACGGAGACAATGCCTGCGGCTGCGGCCTGGGCCATTTTTTCGGTGCTGCCGTAATCGCTTGCATACACAACTAAGATGGTCGTCATGATGAGTTCCTCGGAAGGTTGACGTGGTACGGGGGCCCGGTGGTCCCTGCCTTTTGCGGGCAAACGTGCCCTGGTCGATGATTACCCTGTAAGTATAACTAATGAGCGGCGGCTGGATGTCAAGGGTGCCGATCGTGCGGATACATTCCTTTTCAGTACCACCAGCTGGAGCCGCGGTGATCGTCTTTAAAAAAATATATATTGAAGTGACCAACAGCTGCAATCTGGCCTGCAGGTTCTGCCAGCGCACCGGTCGGCCCAAAGCGTTGCTGACGCCGGCGGCCTTTGCCGAAATTTTGGCGAAAATCAAGGCGCACACCGGTTTTATCGCCCTCCATGTGCTGGGGGAGCCCCTGCTGCATCCTGCGTTCGAACAGTTACTGGCGATCAGCCAGACCCACGGCCTGCGGGTTACTCTGACCACCAACGGCACCCTGCTGGCCCGGCATCGCACGGTTCTGCTCACCGCTCCGGCCCTGCGGCAGATCAACTTTTCACTCCACGGTCTGGCCCAGGTCGAATCGGGAGCGGCGGAGTCGTCGCTTCGGGAGATCATCGATTTTGCCAGGGAGGCGAGTCGCGCTACCCGACTCTATCTCAGCCTGCGCCTGTGGAATCTGCAGGCCTGCGATGTTTCGGAGGCGGTGGCCTGGAACGGCCATGTCCTGGCGCGGCTGGCGGAGGCCTTTGACGTGCCGTCGCTTCGGGCCGCGGATCTGGCGGCGTCCCGGGGCCTGCCCTTGGCACCCAGGGTTTTTCTCAATCCGGAGAACCAGTTCGCCTGGCCGCATCCCTCAGCTCCGGAACTGGGCCGGCATGGCTATTGCCGGGGGCTGCGCGATCATCTCGCCATCCTGGCTGACGGCACGGTGGTGCCCTGTTGTCTGGATGCGGGCGGGCTGCTGGCACTAGGCAATATTTTCCAGCAATCCCTGGCGGAGATT
>CAIMMA010000459.1 GCA_903842475.1 uncultured bacterium | reverse complement strand
CGCCCCGATGACGTTTTTCAGATGGAGGGCGGTCAGGGGCTGATTGTGGGCGGGCCGTCCTACTATAGCGGCTTCCTCGCGGACCACAAATTGAAGGCCACCCATCAGCGTGTAGCGCAGGCCAACTCCGACCCGCACTCGTATTTGCGCAGCACCGGGGCGCGTTTCGAGTTGACTTATGCGCCGACCATTGCCTCGGCACAATTCCGCCAGGATGCGGTGAAGTACCTGCGCGCGCTGGCCAAACACATCCAGGCACAGCCCTACGACGGGGCCGTCGCTGGGATTCATCTGTGCTATGGCTGGGACATGCAGTGGAACTGGCCGATTTACACCGGTCCCGGTGAGTTCGTGGGCGATTACAGCCTCGCGATGCTCAACCGGTTTCGAGCCTCCCTGCGTGAGAAGTACAAGACCGATGCCGCGTTGCGGACGGCGTGGCAGGACCCTGGCGTGACCCTGGACACGGCACAAATCCCGGCGCAAGCCCGCCGCGAACGGGGGCGCGCGTTTCTGGATCCGGCCACGGACCGCGCGGTGATTGATTACAACACCATTCAGGCGCTTTGTCCGGCGGAGGCATTGATGATGTTCGGGCGGGCGTTGAAGGAGTCGTTCTCACGCAAAATCCTTGTTGGGGCGTATTACAACGATATCTCCATCCTCGCGGCTGGCGGTCCGAGCGCGGGCCACGGGGGCCAGCGGGAGTTGCTTGCCAGCAAGGATGTAGACCTCTTTACCGGCGTGGATTACGAGGCGCGGGGCTTGGGAATGCCGGGTGGGTTCACCTACATGACCGATTCCTGGCGCTTGCACAACAAGCTCATTGTCACGGAATTGGATCACCGACTTTTTACCGTCCTGAATCGCTGGTACACCGGGAACGAGGTCTTTAATACCGCGTTCAAATCCGTTTCCGTGCTGCAACGGGAGTTCATGGCGATGATCTGCCGTGGCGTCGGTGGGTGGAATCTCGACATGGCGGGTGGAACTATGGACTCGCCGCTGCTTCTGGACACCTGGCAACAAATGTTTCGTATCTATCAAGATGCCCTGACACACGATCGCTCATCGGTGGCCCGTTTGGCGGTGTTTGCCGGCTACGAAGCCAAATCCTACCAGGGCACGCTTTTTCGGGGCAGGTATCCGCAGGCGCTAATCCAATCCCAGCGCTCAGCTTGGAAGCAGGCCGGCGTGCCGGTCGACCAGTACCTCCTGCCTGACATCGTTCAACTCAAACGCGACTACGACGTCTATGTGTTCATGATGGCAGGGTATGTCAGTCCTCCCGAGCAAGCGGCTATCGAAGCTCTCAAGCGCAATAATAAGATTCTTGTCTTCTGCAACGCCGCCGGGCTGCTCACCGAATCGGGGATCAGTACCAAAGCGATGTCAGATCTTGTCGGCATGGAAATCAGCCTGACCGACCAGCCGTTGACTCACGCGCTCATCAGAGACCCGCGCGATCCGATAACAGCGGGGTTGCCGGCGCACCTCGGAGACCACGAGTATGAGCGCGAGGTGCAGACCCCCTTTTTCCATGTGATCGATCCGGCCGCAAGGTCGCTGGCGCAATACGAGAACGGGCGCGTAGCGTGGGCCGCGAAGACTCACAAAAAATGGACAAGCGTGTTCATTGGGCCGGTTGGGTTGATTCCCTCCGGGTTCTACCGGAACCTGGCGCGTATCCAAGCCGCGCCGATCTACTGTGAGACCGACGACAGCCTGTACGTCTGTAAAGACTACGTTGGCATCCATGCGGCGACGAAAGGGATCAAACGACTATGTTTTCCGGAAGCCTTCCGCGTCCGTGAAATGTTACTTGGAAAGGATTACGGGCTGTGCCGCGAAGTGTGGCTGAACATGGATATTGGCGAAAATGCTTTTTTTGAATTGGAAGGGAAAGCCCGTGCGATGCAATAAGAAAGCATTCACGTTATTGCCTCTGGCTCCCAAGCGAGGGTTTACCTTAATAGAGCTGCTTGTGGTTGTGGCGATCATTGCGATCTTGGCAGGACTCCTGTTGCCGGCGCTGCGGAATGCACGCGAGATGGGTAAAATGGCTGTATGCGCCAACAACCTGCGGCAAATGGGGTTTGGTTTCAACCTGTACCAAGGAGATAATGCCGGGCTGTTCCCTCCTTATGCTAACTACAGCGGTGGAGTGGCCGTGGAGGGGTGGAGTTGGATATTGGATCGGTATTGGGGCGGACGCAGTAATCAGGTGATCGTGTGTCCGTCTGCGCAAAGGTTTTATGCTCCCTTCGATCCATCATACATCACCTATGGCTATAACTATATGAACCTCGGTTCGTCGATCAATTATGGTACGACAGTTCCAGATCCGCCATATGGCCCGGTAGCCAATATTGCCGACATCCGAAATCCTGGCGCCACGTATTTGCTAATGGATTCCTATTGGAGCGCCGCGTTTCCAAAGTCGGGATGTACTTATGTGAACTCGTGGAACCCGTTGGCTACCGGTCTGCCGGACGCCAGGATGCAGCGCCATGGCAACAAACTTAACATCCTGTTTGTTGATGGTCATGTGGAGCGCACAATTGTTCCGGATCCTGAAGATCCTTACGCAACGCTTGGAAAGAGTTTCGGCATCGGTAGCGGTCCGAATTACAATGGAAACCCGATCAACCGTTGGGACCGTGAATAAGCGCTTGTGGTTTCATAACGCGAGCGCACCTGTGAGGGAGGGCTGGACCATCAGTCGCGCGTAAGCCAGTTCATCCGTATGACATCCCCAACACCATTCTTCGTTGTCCTCCGCCAGAACCTCGTGTGCTGGCGCTTTGATGCGCAGCTTGCCGATCTCGTGCGCTCCTGCGAGGAGTATGGCATTGACGAGGTGTTGTTGATGCCTCACCAGTGCGACGTGTTCGACTCGCCGGCAGGCTACTTCCCGCTCGACGTGGTGCGCGCGGATTGCGAGTTGATGGTGCGCGCGAAGGAGGCGCTCGCAAAGGTGGGCGTGCGGATGGGGCTG
>CAIMMA010000458.1 GCA_903842475.1 uncultured bacterium | reverse complement strand
ATGCACCTTTTCGGCAGCCCCAACACCATCGGCAACGGCTCGATCTGTTTCGTCGCCCGCGACTTCGCCCATACCTATACCTATGGAGCCATGGCTTTTCCGGAGGCCAAGGCTGCCCGCTGCCTGATCGTCTGGGGCAAAAACGACGGCAACACTGCGCTGGGCGCTGCCGAAGGCATCCACTGGGCCAAGGAACACGGTGCGCCCCTGATCGTCATCGATCCGGTGCGGACCGCACTCGCCCGCAAGGCCGACCTCTGGCTGCAGATCAAACCAGGCCATGACGGCCTGCTCGCCATGGCGATGATCAACGAAATCATCAAAGAAAACCTCTATGACGCCGATTTTGTGGCCAACCACACCCTCGGTTTCGCGGCGCTTAAAGAGACGGCCGCCCAATATCCCGCCGAGCAGGTGGCGGCATCGATCTGGCTGACCGTCGAGCAGATTAAACAGGTGGCCAGGCTCTACGCCACCACCAAACCCGCTGCCATCATCGACGGTAACGGGCTGGACATGCATAGCAAGGTCTTCGACACCACCCGAGCGGTGGCCATGCTCCGCGCCCTGACCGGCAATCTTGACCAACCGGGTGGCGACGTGCTGCCGCAGCCGATTCCGGTGCGCAACATCCAGCTCAAAGACCGGCTCGCCCCTGGCCTGACCCCAATCACCGGCGACTATCCGCTGTTCAACACCTTCAGCGACACCTGGGGCAACCAGGTCCAGGGCTGCGTGGTCGACGCCATCCTTGAAGGCAAACCCTATCCGCTTAAGATGGTGGTGGTCCAGTCCGGCAATCCCCTGGTCACCATGGCCGACTCGTCCCGGACCAGGCAGGCTTTTGCCCAACTCGAAACCTTGGTGGTGATCGATCTGTTCATGACCGAAACCGCGAAACTGGCCGATATTATCCTGCCGGCGGCCAGCTGCTTTGAAAAGACCCAGCTCAACCGCAGCTCCATCCGCAACAACCCGATGTTCTTGCAGAATGCGGTTATTCCACCGGTGGGCGACTCCCGACCGGACTGGCAGATCGTCTTTGAACTGGGCCGACGGCTGGGATTTGCAGCCGAATTCCCCTGGCAGACCGCCGAGGCGGCCATCGACTACCAACTGGAGCCGACCGGGGTCACGGTGGAGCAACTCCGACAGAACGGCAAAGGATTGCGGATCGAAGAACTCCGCTACCGAAAATACCTGACCCAACCGTTCAAGACGCCTTCGGGCAAGGTGGAGTTTTTCTCCGCCCGATTGGCAGCGGCCGGTCTGCCGCCGGTACCGTTTCAGCATGGCTGGGGCGAAGACCCGATCAGCTTTGCCGGCCAGAGCAACGAATACCCGCTGCTGGGAATCAGCGGCAGCCGCGACATCCGCTTTACCAATTCGCAGTTTCGGAACATCCCGGCCCTGCTTGACCATAGCGACGGACCGCTGGTCGACCTCCACCCCGACGATGCCAGGGCGCAGGGAATCGCCGAGGGCGAGCGGGTCCGAATCGAAACCCCGAAGGGCGCCATCGAGATGATTGCCAGACACTCCACCACTGTCCGCCCCGGCTCGATTCGCCTGGCCTGGGGCTGGGGCGATTTTGCGCCAAGCAGCAACCTCAACAGCCTCACCGAGGATGATTGCCGGGGCCCAGTGACCGGAACCTCCACCAGCCGGAGCTTCATGTGCCGGTTGCGGAAGTTGCGCTGAACCCAGAAACGGCTCACACAGCTCCCCACCGAAAACCGCCGGCGGAATCGATACCCCACAAAAAAGGCCCCCTGCTTGGGGGCCTGCACTGAACCAATCATTCATGAGCCGGCAACAAACCAATGAAGCCGCACAAACCTTTTACCCCACTGGCATCAGTGGGTTAGAGGCGTTCTCCGTTCCCGCAGATCCCTGCCCCAGGCCGACTTCTCGACATCAAAGAGCGACATGGCCAAAGCTTGGAGGGTCGGCGCCAGGCAGTACTCCCGGATAAAGAGTTCCACCTCGACATCAGCCAATTCCACGGCGGATTGCAGATCGCTTTCCGCTGCAACATTCCGGCGCAGCGCCCGAAAAACCAGGCTGCGGGCCACGAACGCCGCGCCCCGCCGGTTATTGAGCCGGATGGCCTCGTTGAAATCATCCAGTGCCAGCGCTGACGCTCCTTGATTGCCGTAGGCCATGCCCCGCAGAAAATAGAGATGGTCATTGTGCGGCTCAAGTTGCAAGGCCCGACTGAACTCGGCTGCGGCCTCGGAAAAATTATGGTTCTTGAAATATGCCAATCCCAGCGGGATATGGATCCTGGCCGCGTCCATGCCGGCCGCCAAGGCCCCGCTGAACCCTATAATGGACTTGCCATACTCACCTTTGAGAAAATGGCGTTGTCCTTGAACAAATGCTGTCTTGGTTTTCATGATGGTCACCTCATGGAGCAAACAAAATATATTGAGGCAAAATACGTTGCCAACACCTTTCAGGAATACTTATTCATTCCTGAATAAACTAATAATCATCTCCATGAAACAACGCCATAATTGCTTGATAGCGCAGCGGCACGGAGCCGCCCAAAATTAAAGATACAAACGGCGTTTGAAGAAAGAGCGACAACTTGACAAAAGAACGTTTTTTCGATGAAATGGCTTCTTCCGACATTTCCCCTGATGACGTACACGCTATTTACGGCTATAGTGTCGCTTCTTGCATCATGTAGGTATTCGGTTTCAACGTCAAACCAACACCCCATATCCGCAGGGGGACGCGCTGTAATACTTCGCCCGGTGGTGACAGGGACGGGCAAAGCGTTCCCATGGTGACGGATGCCGAAACCTGCAGAAAAAAAACGACATCCCGCCTCTTGTGCAGTTTTCCGCCTGCGGCCGAGCCGAAAAAATACTCACCAAAACCATCGACATGCCGCCTCCACGGAAACCAGCTGCGGGATTTACCCGCCGTCCGGGAATACCCAAGGTCGGATTTGAACAACTTTCAAGGAATATATTTTATGTCATTTGATGTACTTGGCCTCCGAGCCGAACTGCTGAAAGCCCTGACCGCCAAGGGCTATGTCACCCCCACCGCTATTCAGGCCAGAGCGATTCCCGTCATCCTCGACGGACGCGACATTCTCGCCCGCGCCCAGACCGGTACCGGCAAAACCGACGCCTTTGCTCTGCCCCTGGTTGAAATCCTCAGCCGCACCGTAGGTGTCCGCCCTTTTCCCCGCGCCCTGGTCCTGACCCCCACCCGGGAATTGGCCCTGCAGGT
>CAIMMA010000457.1 GCA_903842475.1 uncultured bacterium | reverse complement strand
GGACCGCCAAGGCCAGAACCGTGCGGTCGTCGGCCACGGTCATCGGCTCCAGGGTCTCGAAATCGACGAAACTGACATAATCGATCGCCGTCCCGGCAAAGGACAGGATATGGGACTCCAGGATGCGGTCAAGTTCGGCAACCGAAGTGATCCCCTGCGCCGCCCGCTCCCGGGCGAGCTGCAGCGCGGTGGACAGGCTGAGCGCCGCCGCCCGATTGGCCGGATCGAGATTGGCGTTGCGCGAACTCATGGCCAGGCCGTCGGCCTCCCGGACAATGGGATGGCTGACGATTTTGACCGGAATATTGAGATCGCGGACCATCCGGCGGATGATCGCCAGTTGCTGAAAATCCTTCTCGCCGAACACCGCCACCTCGGGCTGGACGATGTTGAACAGTTTAGCAACCACGGTGGTCACCCCGGCGAAATGACCGGGCCGACTCTGCCCGCAGAGATGCGTGGTCAGATTGCTCACCGCCACCTGGGTCTGAAACCCTTGGGGATACATCAGCTCAGGGGTCGGAGCGAACACCGCCGCCACTTTCTCCTGGCCGACCAGCGCCATATCCCGTTCGAAATCGCGGGGATAGCGGTCAAGATCCTCATTGGGACCAAACTGGGTCGGATTGACGAACAGGCTGACCACCACCAGGTCGCACTGTTTGGCCGCCAGTTTCATGAGCCGCAAATGGCCTTCATGAAAAAAACCCATGGTCGGCACCAGACTGATGGTTTTACCGGCATGCGCCCGCGCCTTGGACCACCCATACATTTCTTCGGGGCTTTTTAGGATTTCCATTATTTCTTCAATAGGTTGAGTCTTGTCTGAACCATCTCCCGCACCGGATCGCTCTTGCCTTGTTCTCCCTGGGGTTTGGTCATTTCCAGGTATTTCTGGTACATGGTCGCAGCTTCCGCGTTCTTGCCCAACTGCTCGTTTACCCGACCCAAAGCCCGATAGGCATCGGCGGCAAACCCTTCAACCACGGCCAGGTCGCCGTAGACCAGGAGGGCTTTGTCCCACTGTTTTTCAATTTCATAGAGACCGCCCAGTTTGCCGAGCACCAACGGCTTACGCAGATCCTGGGGAGCGAGCGTGGCATTGATCGCCTCGAAGCGGGTGATCGCGCCTCCGGTTTGTCCTTCCCGGGCATCGAGCAGTCCCAGTTCGACCCCGGCCCACCACCCGGACGGGGTGGCGGCATACTCCTGCACCACTTTTTCCAGCAGCGCTCTGCTGTCCTGCCTGACGACCAGAGCCGCATCGAGAGCGGAGGCGGCCTTGACAATGCGATGCTGCCGATACGATGCATAGGCGGCGAAAGCAACGGCCAAGGTCACGCACCCCACGACCACGATCCAGAGGGTCCGCTGATTGCGCCGGATGAACTTGATCGCACCGGGGGGCAGGTTAAACTGCTCAAGCAATCCCAGGGCTGGACCCAGGGTCTGCAGTTCGATATTCTTCGGGTTAAAACCACTCTGTTCCGCCATGGCGGTTCTTTCTCCTTTGCGAGGATAAACGTACGGGGGAGCTGGTGGGGGGCGCGCTGCAAAAAAAATTGCCCAAATAGCCAAAAAACATGCCGGCCCGTATTGTGCAGCCCTTGCCGACCGAGACCGGGTTGCTGCAAATACCATTGCGCCGGTTCGATGAAGGCGGTAAACATCCAGGACCTCGGGTCTCCCGCTGCAGGGGAGGCGCGAAAAAAACCGGGCGCAG
>CAIMMA010000456.1 GCA_903842475.1 uncultured bacterium | reverse complement strand
CGTCCACTGACAGCCGTGCGTCAGCGTTTGGGATGGTGATGCAGCCATGATGGAAGCTTCCCAAACACTCCCCCCTTTGCGCCAGGAACTGGCCCTGTTTCCGGCGCCGCCGCAGCGTGACGGATCACCGGTCTGGTCATTGCACGATCCTGCAGCCAACCAGTTCTATCTGATCACCTGGGCTGCCTTTGAGATGCTCTCCCGCTGGAACCTGGGCACTCCGAAAGCGGTTAGTACTGCGGTCAACCAGGCAACCACTCTAAACGTTGAAGACCAGGATGTAGAGGCGCTGGTGCCGTTTCTTGAAGCCCACTTTCTGACCGAACCCCAGGGGGCTGCCACAACCAAGCGGATGCTTTCTGCCCGCGACAGAATGCGCAGCAGTTGGTGGCTTTGGCTTATCAAAAACTATCTCTTTTTCCGTGTTCCTCTGGTGCGACCCCAGCGTTTTCTTGAAACGATCGCGCCGCTGTCCAACATCTTCTTTACCCCGCACTTTTTGCTGTCCATGTTTCTGCTGGCAGTTGCCGCACTGCTGCTGGTGTTTCGACACTGGGATCAGTTCATCAACTTCTTTACCTCCTTTAAAAGCCTGGAAGGGATCATAACTCTGGCAATCACTATCCCGCTTGCCAAAATCATCCATGAGCTGGGCCATGCCTGTGCAGCGCACCGTTACGGATGCAAAGTGCCGGCCATGGGGGTTGCCTTTCTGGTTATGACTCCCATGCTGTACACCGACACTAATGAGGCCTGGAAGCTGCAATCCCGCAGGCAACGCCTGATTATCGGCAGCGCCGGAATTATCGCGGAACTGGCGCTGGCAGTGCTTGCCACCTGGGCATGGCTGCTTTTGCCTGACGGTTCGGCCAGAGGTGCGGCATTTTTTCTGGCCACCACGGCATGGGTTATGACTTTGGCCCTCAACGCATCACCCTTCCTTCGTTTTGACGGATACTTTATCCTGGCAGATCTGCTTTCTATCCCGAATCTCCATCCCCGTTCCTTTGCCTTTGGACGGTGGTGGCTGCGGGAAACGCTGTTCGGATTTGGCAACCATGAACCGGAAACAGTTACCCCCGATCTGCGCCGTTTTCTCATCATCTTTTCACTTGCGGTCTGGATCTACCGTCTGGTGATCTTTCTGGGGATTGCCCTGCTGGTCTATCACTTCTTTTTCAAGGCATTGGGGATACTGCTGTTTGCAGTAGAGATCATCTGGTTTATCGCCCTGCCGGTAACCAGTGAGATCAAGGTCTGGTGGGAACGCCGCAGCGAGATAGGTCAAACGCCGGCGCTGTACAGATCATTATTTTTGTTGGCAATCGGTCTGCTGCTGCTACTACTGCCCTGGCAGGCTTCAGTTTCCGCACCGGCAATCCTCGGGGCAGCCCGAGAACAACGTCTGGTGGCGCCAGCGCCGGGCTGGCTGATTGAGGCACCTGCAACAGCTCTGAATTCCACAGTCAAGGCCGGAGACCTGCTGGCCAGTTTGACATCGCCGGATATTGATCAACGCAAAGCTGAATCTGCTCCTTCAGCATCGCTTAGTCGCTGGCAGGTTAACCAGCAGTCCTTCAACGAAGAACTGCTCAGCCAGGGTAATGTGCTTCAGAAAAGGCTGCATGGTGATGCCGGTATTCTGCACGGCCTTAAAAGTGAAGAAGCTCGACTCCAACTGCGGGCACCTTTTGACGGCACAGTGGTTTATAAAAACGATGAGATCATGCTTGGAGGGTGGGTGGCTGACCGCGAGTGGGTGGCAAGCGTTGCCGACCTGACGAGGAACCGGGTGGATGTGTACGTAGAAGAAATGGATCTGAAGCGGATCAATATCGGCGGCAGTGCGCGATTTATACCTGATGCGGTTGAATACGGCGCTTTCAACTGCAAAATTACTGGAATTGACCGTGTCAGCACAACCCTGCTTGACGATTTCTCGCTTGCCTCATTCTATGGCGGCCCTATTCTCACCCATCCGGATGAACAGCACCAACTGACACCGGTCTCACCACACTATCGGGTCAGGCTTGATCACTGTGCGCCCGGCAGTGTTCCCCCTGTTCGCCTGAGGGGCGTGGCCCATCTTGAGGCAACCCGTCAGTCACCAGCCCTTGCATTATTCCGCCAGGCCTGGTTAACCTTGATCCGTGAAAGCGGCCTGTAAGGCAACCCGCTTTCGGGTTTGCCCTTTTTATATCTTTTCAAAATCCTACTTCTGTGATTTCGGCGCTGCTTTTTTTGCCGCCGTCTTTTTTGGCGCTGCATCTCCAGTCTTTGCCGCTTTCGGTTTTGCCGGCGCTTTTTCTTTGGCAACTACTTTTTTTGCCGCCGGTTCCG
>CAIMMA010000455.1 GCA_903842475.1 uncultured bacterium | reverse complement strand
GGCCGCCTCAACGACGGGGGTCTTTCTGGTGGTAAACACAACTTCCCGATTGCAGAATTCTCCGATGGGCATGGCTATTCCTCCCGACAAGGTGGTGGGCGGGGCAACAGGTGGTCTCCTTTGCCAAAGCATGAAAAATCATCTGGTTTAACAGGAAACTGCTACAAAGATAGGGGAAGGCGGGAGGAAAAACAATGGGGTTTGAATGGAGGTAAAATGGATGGAAAATATATTATCTCTATTTAAATCCGTCCCCTTTTTATTCCTTTGCAAAATGCTCGCCCCGCCGAGGGCATGGTTTTATTGAAAGCAGAGTATTCGGGGACGAGGGGGCCCTCGCCGCTGAGCCGGGCGGCGGGGTGCGGAACCGGGAAGAAGGGGCAAACTGTTTGAGCGCAGCGAGTTTTTGCCCCGCCGGTTCCGGACCTCGGCGAACGGGGTCGTCTCAGCGGCCGGGCTGCCCTTTCTTTTGGTTCTTTTCTTTGGGCACGCAAAGAAAAGAATGCGCCTCCCGCAGGGAGACAGTGGTTGTTGAGCTATCCAGATGGTGCGAAAAATGGATTTGCTTTGAATTGGAGCAATCGGTGGGCAAACAAAAAAGACGTTTGCCCACCCTTTTTTAAAGGGGGGGGTACGGATTGAAACCAGAATTTTCGGCGGGCAAGCAACAATTGCTCACCCGCCTTTATATCTCAACTTGCTTTAGCGCCTAATTCGCTGACGAAAACTTTGGATCTTTGCACCAACAATGAGATACAGCACATTCATCCCTTGCGAGGCGATTTCACCTTGCCCAAAAATACCCAATAATGTGATCCCAGCAACCAGACCAAGCAAAATCACAGCGTTACCGGTGTTTCGGACAGACTTAGTTATATAACTAATAAATTGAGCCAAACAATATATAATAATCATATGGCCACCCCCATCACGAACACTTAGAATATCCGCAATCGCGGCACACCTCGCATCCTTCCTCAAACACCAGCCTGCCCTGACATTCGGGACAGACCGAGGCAAAGCCGTGCTGGGTGGCGGCCATGAACGACTTGAGCAGTTTGCCCAGTTGGGCGGGCAGGTCGAGCATGTGGCCGCTGGAGCGATCCAACTGCTTGATGATCTCGTCCATGGGAATCTGGTAGCGCAGGGCCAGCGACACCAATCGGCAAGTGGTGGTCCACATGGTGGATTTGTCTTTGAGGTCCACCCGGTTGTCAAAGGGGAACTTGGCAAAGACCTCCATGGGTTTCTCATCCTCGTCGAAACAGACAATCAGGTAGATGGTCTCCTGATTGATGTCCTTGAGCCGGTAACGCTTGGCGCTGAGCACATCGGGCAGGGTCGACTTTTGGAACAATCCCTCGGAGGAAACCGTCGCCGTCTTCTCCGGGCCTGCGGCCATGGTATTGAGCACCTGATGGTCACGGGAACCGTCGCGGTAGACGGTCAAACCCTTGCACCCCAGTTCGTAACCGAGCAGATAGGAGGTGCGGACATCGTCGGCGGTGGCGTTGGCTGGCAGATTGATGGTTTTGCTGATCGAAGCGTCGACCCCGCTGCGCTGCAGGGTGCCCTGCATGCGGATATGCTGCTCCGGACCGATATCCTGGGCGGTGCGAAAAATCTCCTGCCAGCTCAAAGGAATCTCGGGATGACCGATGACCGTGCCGCTGCTGGCCACCCGCTCCAGCATCGCCGCCGAGAAAAAGCCCTCCTCGCGAGCGACCCGTTCAAAATGCTTATTGACCATCAAGAGCCGGTCGCCGTCCATGACGTTCTTGATCATGACGATGGAAAAATACGGCTCGCAACCGGAGGCGCAGTCGGCAATCATCGAGACCGTGCCGGTGGGCTGAATCGAGGTCAGGGCGGCGTTGCGCCGGGCCGGGTAGCGGTTGCTCTTTTCATCAAAGGCGGGAAAAGGCCCCTTGACCGCAGCCAGGGCGACGGAGGCGATTTCCGCCTCGCCGCGGATGAACGCCATAACCTCGGAAGCAGTCTGCCGCCCCTCCTGGCTGCCGTAGGGCAACTGCAACTGAATCAGCATGTCATGCAGCCCCATGATTCCCAGCCCGATCTTACGGGTCTTATGGGTCATCTCGGCGATTTCCGGGATAGGGAACCGGTTGCAATCGATGACGTTATCGAGGAATCGGACCGCCAGATGGGTGGTTGTGCGCAACCGCTCCCAATCGACCTTGCCGTCACGGACATACTGACCGAGATTGACCGAACCGAGGTTGCAGGATTCGTAAGGCAGCAGCCACTGCTCGCCGCAGGGGTTGGTGGCCTCGAAGTCGCCGAGTTGCGGGGTGGGATTGTCGCGGTTGGCGGCATCGATGAACAGGACGCCGGGCTCGCCGTTATGCCAGGCCAGATCGATAATCTTATCGAACACTTCCCGGGCCCGCAGAGTGTTGATGATGTCGCCGTTGGAGGGATCGACCAGGTCGTATTCGAGGTTGTCCCGCACCGCCTCCATGAACCGATCGGTGATCGCCACGCTGAAATTGAAATTGGTGAACCGGGTCTGGTCTTCCTTGGCGGAAATGAATTCGAGGATATCGGGGTGATCGACCCGCAATACACCCATGTTGGCACCGCGCCGTTTGCCGCCCTGCTTGATGGTTTCGGTGGCGATATCAAAGACCGCGGCAAAACTCAAGGGCCCGGAAGCCACGCCCTGGGTCGACTGCACCGCCGAATTCTTGGGCCGCAGCCGGGAAAAGGAATAGCCGGTGCCGCCGCCGGTCTTGTGCACCAACGCCCCGTTGCGAATGGAGCTGAAGATGCCGTCCATCGAGTCTTCCACCGGCAGCACAAAGCAGGCGGACAACTGGCCGAGGTTGGTGCCGGCGTTCATCAGGCAGGGGGAGTTGGGCAGAAAATCGAGATAATAGATCAGATTGAAGAAACGATCGCCCAGGTCGGCAAAATCCCCCATGTCGCGATCGACCGAAGCAACGGCGTTGGCAACCCGGCGGCACAACCCCTCCCAGTTTTCAAGCGGCTTCCCCTGCTCGTCTTTCAGATAGTAGCGCCGCTCCAGCACGGTCTCGGCGGTATCGGTCAACTGCTGCCGTGGTATGCTTCTGGTCATCTCTTCCCTCTTTTCGCTTGATTTGGTTTCATCGCTTCCTGAACAGCCGACCATCGGTGGTGCGGACAGCAACCGAACACCTCCAGCCGCCCCTGTCCCCCCCTGCAATCTCTTTGGAAAAACCGGTGGTTGCAGCAAGGAATCCGAGAGGGCGCCCCGGCGCCTCCCCGCAGTACCGACGGCAACTTATCACAACATGTAGCGCGCATCAACAATAAAACATGCAACATGTAGTGTTTCACAAAATATCCTGTTTTCAATGAGTTCAGCTCACAAGGCCTTTTTCGCCCCCATCCGCAGGCCGACCAAGCACCCCTGCCACAGGCGTCAGGAACCACCGGTAGCGTACCATTGATCGGACCACAAGGAACCCGGGAAGCGATTTCCGCCGCCGCATGCGGGTGTCGACCGATACGACCCGACACCCGCTCCCCGAGAACCTGTCGTTGTTTCTTGCGCAATCGTTCCGGGACCATTATACTGTGGCCCAGTTTTCGTAAAATCCTAACAATTATAGAAATATATCAACAAGATAAAAGAGGCGGCCAGCGATCGCCCCCCCTGACAACGGGGTGGCGCCATTCCTCCTCCAACCCAAAGGATCGAATCCCCGTCATGCTGAAAAAAATCCTGTTCTCCGCCCTGCTGCTCCTGCCGTTGACCGCCCATGCCCTGGAATTAAAGAAAAACAACACCTCGGGCGACCTCAACTGGTCAGTGCAGAACAGTTGGCCCCTGCCTGTCCAGCCCTTGGATATCGCCCAATCGCTGGACAACAAGAAGGTCTTCATCCTCGGTGCGGATGCCAAGGTCCATATTTTCGCACCGGACGGTAAAAAATTGGCTGACCTGCCGGTGGATGCCAATACCAGCGGTATCGACATTGCCCCCAGGGGCGAGATGCTCTACCTGATCAACGGCAAAAACAATACCTACACCGCCATCGACATCAGCTTCAACCAGAAGATCGATATCACCGGAGCGCCGATCCAGGGTAAAACCGATGCACCGGTGACCATAATCGTGTTCTCCGATTTCGAGTGCCCCTGGTGCGGCAAGCTTGAACCGGTGCTGAAACAATTGCTCGACACCAACAAAGACAAGCTGCGCATCGTCTTCAAACACCTGCCGCTCCCCATGCATCAACAAGCCGAACCGGCGGCCCTGGCAGCGATCGCCGGCCAGAAACAAGGAAAATTCTGGCAGATGCACGACGCCCTCTTCCAAACCACCGCCTGGTCCCCGAACGTGATCAACGAAACCGCCCAGAAAGTCGGGTTAAACATGGAGAAATTCAAAGCCGACCTGGTCAGCCCGGAAACCCAGATGCAGCTGGCCAAGGACAAGACCGACGCCCAGCAGGCCGACGTCACCTCCACCCCCTCGTTGTTTGTCAATGGACGACCGGTGCGGGATCGCAGCTTGACCGCACTCCAGACCATGGTCGACGAGGCCCTGCCGGCCGGCGGAGCCAAGTGAGGTGAAGCCCTCCGCCGCCCTCAATGCCGAGACCGTCAAAGAGCTTGATTTCGCCGACAACAGTATTGCCCAGCAACTCTTCGGCGAATTGGGCCGTAATCTGGTCACCGTCGAACAGGCCACCGGGGTGGCGATCAAGGCCCGCGGCAACAACCTGCAAATCAGCGGTCGGACCCACGCAGTGGATCTGGCCGCCTCCACCCTACGGCAGATGTACGGGCTGCTGCTCAAGGGGTATCCGGTGTTCAGCCAGGATATCGCCTTCGGGGTCAAGATTCTCGAGTCTTCCCCCCAGGCCAGCCTGGAGGAAATCTTTCTCGACAAGGTCTGCATCACCTCCCGCAAACGGGTAATTTCGCCGAAATCGGTCAACCAGAAACGATACATCGAAGCGATCCGGGATAACGACATCGTCTTCGGTATCGGCCCGGCCGGCACCGGCAAGACCTACCTGGCCGTGGCCATGGCGGTTTCCGCCCTCTCCCGGGAACAGGTTGCCAAGATCATCCTCACCCGGCCGGCGGTGGAGGCCGGGGAAAAGCTCGGCTTCCTGCCCGGCGATCTGGCCCAGAAAGTCGATCCCTACCTGCGGCCGCTCACCGACGCCATCAACGAGATGCTCGGCCAGGAAAAAACCCTCGACCTCACCGAGCGCGGCGTGATCGAGGTTGCACCGCTGGCCTTCATGCGCGGCCGGACGCTCAACAACGCCTTCATTATCCTCGACGAAGCCCAGAACACCACCAGGGAACAGATGAAAATGTTCCTCACCCGCATCGGCTTCGACAGTCAGGCGGTGATCACCGGCGACGTCACCCAGATCGACCTGCCCGGCAGCCAAAAATCCGGGCTGATCCAGGCCGAACGCATCCTGGGGGGGATCAAAGGGATTGCTTTCAATCATTTTTCCAAGTCCGACGTGGTCCGGCACCCCCTGGTCCAGGAGATCATCCAGGCCTACGAGCAGCAGGATGCAACCCGACGTGCCACCCGGCGAATCGACGAAGACCAGGAGAAGTCCTGAAATGACGATCCAGTGGAGCTATACCGCCGACATCGCCCAATACCCCATCAACCGCAACCTGCTCAAGCAGCGTAGCGACCGGTTACTGCAGCTGCTCCATCTGGAAGCGGCCGAAGTCAGCATTGTCCTGATGGGAGATGCGGAAATGGCGGGGTATAATGCGCTCTACCGCAAGAAGCAGGGGCCGACCAACGTGCTCAGTTTCCCGGCGAGCCAGACCGATGACGGCTTTGTGATTCCGGAGGCGGAGCTGGGCGATGTGCTCATCAGTGTCGACACCGCCAAACGCGAGGCCGTTGACCAGGGGTGCACGCTGCACCACCGCCTGCTCGAGCTGATCATCCACGGCCTGCTCCATTTGACCGGTTACGACCATGAGCGCTCGGAAGAGGAAGCCCTGCGGATGTGGGATTTTGAAAAAGAACTGTTCCAGCACGTACAAACATCAAGGAGTGCCAATATGCCCTACCTCGCCATCAATGTTGACCATGTTGCCACTGTCCGACAGGCCCGGGGCGGTGTCGAGCCCGACCCGGTACTGGCCGCCTCCCTCTGCGAACTGGCTGGAGCCGACGGCATTGTCGTCCATCTCCGCGAAGACCGGCGCCATATCCAGGACCGGGACGTGCGCATCCTGCGCCAGACGGTCAAGACCAAGCTCAATCTGGAAATGGCCGTGTGCCAGGAAATTATCGACATCGCCTTGGAAATAGTCCCGGACATGGTGACGCTGGTGCCGGAAAAGCGCAAGGAACTGACCACCGAGGGTGGGTTGGACATCCTGGGAAATGATAAAAAAATACGGAAAGCCATTGAGAAAATGACCAAGGCGGGGATTCCGGTCTCGATCTTCATCGATCCCGATGTCACCCAGATTCAAGCCGCCCTCGATGCCGGCGCCACCTTTGTCGAGCTCCACACCGGCCGCTATTGCGAGGCCCGCACCATGGACCTCCAGGAACAGGAGTTCCGCCTGATTGAACAGTCAGCCGAACTGGCGTACGAATCGGGCCTGCGGGTGAATGCCGGCCACGGGCTCGATTATCGCAATGCCGGCCCGATCGCCGACCTGCCCTTCATCGAGGAACTGAGCATCGGCCACGCGATTATCAGCCGGGCGGTCCTGGTGGGCATCGACCAGGCGGTCCGGGAAATGCTGGCGGTCGTGCGGCCGGCCTGAGCCCCTGCAATCGCTTGGCACATCACATCTCCTTGCCGAGCCCGACGATATGCTCGCTGGCTCCGAGCACAATGAGAATATCGCTGGCCATGATCCGGGTTTCCGACTTGGGATTGAACAGCATGGTGCCGTCCTGACGCTTGATCGCCACCACGATGACGTCGTAATTCTTCCTGATCTCCGATTCGATCAGATTCTTGCCGTTGAGGTGGGAGCTGGCACTGACATGCAGCTCTTCCATAATCAGATCGAGTTCACCGGCCCGCATGGTCAGGTCGATAAAATCGGTGACCGTCGGCCGGACGATCAGATGCGCCATGCGCCGGGCGCCGATTGAGTAGGGCGAGATCACCTTGGTAGCTCCGGCCCGCTTGAGCTTGGTCTGCACCCCGGGACCGCCGCTTGACCGGGTCATGATATAGAGATTGGGATTCAGCCCCCGGGCAGTCAGGGTAATATAGAGGTTGTCGGCATCGGAGGCCACCACCGAAACCAGCCCTCGGGCATGCTCGATCCCGGCATTGATGAGCACCTCGTCGGCCGCCGCATCCCCCTGCAGTTGCAGGTACTGCAACTCCTCAATAGCCTTGATCTCATCGACATCCTTCTCGATCACCAGCAAAGGACGCTGGTGTTCCTGCAGAATCTTGCAGATTTCCTTGCCGATCCTGCCAAAACCGCAGACAATGTAATGATCCCGTAACCGGCCTATCTGTCGAATCATTTTTCTCCTCTTGTATAATCCGCGCAATTCACCTTCAATCATGGTTTCGGTGATCTTGCTGAAGGTGTACATTACAAAGCTGACGCTGGTGAACACCAAAAAAACGGTAAAGATCCGGCCCGAGGGGTGAACGGGCACGAAATCGCCATAGCCCACGGTGAACACGGTGATAATGGTCAGGTACATCCCCATCCAGAATCCCATGCTCTCGAAGTACATGTACCCGAAGGTGCCCACGAGCAGCAGCGCTATGAAAATAATGGCTATGATTATGACTTTCCGCATCTTATCCCGTCGGAACCATGAAATAAACCCCTTGTACACACGGCCGCAGCATAGCACATCCGCAGGGATGAGCGCCACTGTTAACCTGCTGTAACTTCAAAGGCTTTACCCTAATTGCTGTTTGACAAAGCAAAACAGGGGGTGTATAAATGGCCGACATGCCCGGATGGCGGAACTGGTAGACGCAAGGGACTTAAAATCCCTCGGCCTCTGGCTGTACGAGTTCGATTCTCGTTCCGGGTACCAAGGAAAAGAACAGGGCTGATATCTTATAACCATGGAGATATTAGCCCTTTTTCTTTTCCCCCGCCCCCCAGCTTTTGTAATGGTCTTTGGTTTTTTCGCGTTTGATTTGCTTCTTTGACAAACAGCAAAGAAACCATAATCAAGCCAGAAATATCGCCGGATGACCACCAATCATCCGGCCCCTGACCGGGAGGAAACCAGGCATGAACCTACTGTTTTTACTGTTCACCCTCTGCATGGCGGCGACCGCCTGGGCGGACATACCGGCCACCCCGGTCATGACCCTGTATCGATTCAACAGCACCCTCGATATTCCCTATTACAACGTCGACTCCTTTCGCACCTCAGGCCCGACAACGCCGGCCGGTACGCTCGCCCAGGGCTCTTCCCTGGTGCCCTGTGTCATCGTCAACAACGGGCGGCCGCTCACCGACGCCCAGGGCATTCCCTATGTGGGCTTTCAGATCGTGGTGGATGCTCGCACCGCCACCCCCGCGGCGGCGGAACACTACAAAAACGTCCTCAAGAGCCGTCAAACGCTGACGGTCGCCAACCACCATTGCGACGCCGGCGTTAAAAATGTCATCGATGTCCGCAGCCTGTACGCAATGGGTAAAGCGCCCGCCTTCGATCCCCCGCTCCCGGCTAAGCCAGGCAATGCCGCTGCCGCCGGCAAACCCGGCGATGAACTCGACCAGATCATTCGGACCTTTCACAATTCGACCTACTGCGGCAGTGCCAACCAGCGTCTGCTCGAACGTCGCAACGCATTGCAGGGAGCCTGGAGCCGCTTCATCCGCGACTATCAAAGCCGCTGGTCCAGCGACTCGCTGCAGCGCGCCAAACATCTGGATTACACCATGCGCACCGCCATCTTCGAGGGGCATCTGGAGCGCGGCTGCAACGCCTACGGCGCTTGTGAACGCGACATCATCGCGCTCTCCATTCGCAACCGTGGCCGCGAGGCGTGTTCCAAACGGTTGGGTTGCGAGGCGCCGGGGGATTTCCAAGGCGTGGCCACCGCCGTCTCCCAATACAACATCTGGGACGAATACCTGACCCAGATTTCCGGGCTCACCTCCTGCTTCCTCCGCGACGACCTGGCCGGTGACCAGAGCGCCAGCGGCCGAAATTACAGCAAACTGCAAAGCATGTATGCCCAGAACCTGGGGAATGTGCAGCGGATTCTGTTTGGCTCCGACCAAGACCTTACAGCTATTTTCCCGAACAACTCGTTGGCTGACCTAAAAAGCCTGAAGCACTATTATCATGCCCCGGCAATGGGCAAGTGCTTTCCCAATCATGACCGAGTCGAGTTCGTGTCAGGGGCGGTGGCCAGAAAGGGCAACAACTTCGCCCTGCTTGCCAATACCCGGATCCAGGTGGATCAACAGACCGAAGGCGGGTATTTTTTCCGTAATTTCATCGTGCAGGAAGATTCGACCGGGGATGTCATCAAGATGGTTGACAATTACCCTGGGTTCGTCGTGGACGGGAGACGGGTTTCCCTGAAGGCGGCGACCGGTTGCCCGCCCTATGGCATTCCGAGCGGCTGCCGATTCGAAAAAATCGGCCGCTATCGAAAAACCCCCTCCTGGATAAACAGCGGCAAACCGCTTGAAGTGACCTGCCGGGTTGCGGACCGGGGAGAAAAATGCCAGGGCGGCGAACTGTTCAAAACCGTGAACGTGGGCGGCGTCTGCGACACCGAGATGCGGCCTTTTGCGGGTATTAAGTAAGGGTGCCGACCACTTTAAGAACGCGGCTCTTTCCGGTCCGGTGCATTGACTTGCGCGGCGCAATTATTGTTTTTTGCTGCGGATGCTGCGACCGGAGGTTCGGACGCTCCCTGTTCCCGGAAAGAACTGCGGCAGCAAATCTTTTGATGCTTTGAGCAACTCGTCAAGCATCGCCTGGGCTTTTTCCGGGACGATCGCCATCTCGTCAACGAGTAGCGCCTGCAACGCCTTGGCGCGATCCCCGGTCACAGCGGCATCGGCAACAAGCTCATGCCAGACAAACCTCTTTTCCAGCAGGGCCTTAAGCAGCGGGGGCGCCTCTCCCATGACCACGGGGCGCACACCCGCCGAGTCGGTGACAGCTTCGACTTCCACCTCGGCGGTCGCCGGAAGATTGGCGATGGCCCCCTGGTTGGCGATATTTGCGATGCAGACCCTTCTCCTGCCGGTTGCGATGGCGGCGATCACCGCGGCAACCCCCTCGCCCGTCACCGAATTATCCTTCTCCTGAGGCATCTGCATATCCGCAAGGATGGCCTGGTATCGACTCAAGAATTGTCGGCGCATGGCGGGTGTTGTCCGAGTGGGCTTCGGCAAAGGTTTGGACGCATCATATCCGTGCTCCCTGGCCGAGGCCGCAAGGGTGTACGGCAAATCGGCCTGTTTCGCCACCTGGGTGCAAAAAGGATAGAACTCCAGGGTATGCGCGTCGTCGGCGTACACAATCCGGTAGCCGTAGACTCCCGAAAGCGCGCTGCTCAGTGCATGGCCGGGAGGCGGCGTGCAGGTTCGGGTACGGCGCAGCAGCTCAGGCAGCATATCCGTGCCGCGGTGGCGCATCTGGGTAAACCAGTAGTAGTGATTTGTGCCGATCCAGCGGCACTCCAGTTCGTCGGGGGGAACGCCGAGCAGATTGGCGGCGTCCACCATGCCGGTCTGGACGCCGTGACAAATGCCGATCGAGGTTATGGCCGTATACTTGTGCAGGGCACGCATCAAGACGGCCATGGGGTTGGAATGGTTGATCAGGATCACCCGGGGACATCGCTTCTCCATCTCGCGGCAGATCGCGATATATGCCGGGATCGAGCGCAACCCCATCATGAGCCCCGCCGGGCCGCAGGTATCGCCGATGACCTGGTGAATGCCGTACCTGGCGGGGATATGCATATCCGCGCTGTGGTAGCGGGACTCGTAGACGTTGGCGGTGAACGAGGCCCCACTGCCGCCGATGGACGATACGGCAAAATCCGCCCCCTCCACCGCATCGGCAAGGTCGGCGGTCGCCCGGATATGCAACGCCCCACCAGCAACTCGGACAAGCCGCCGGCCGTACTCCGCCATGATTTCGACCTTCTCCAGATCGAGGTCGTAGAGGACCACCTCTGAGCCGGCGAGATCCTCCTCCAGCGCGACGTCCTGCAGCAATCTGGGGAAGTAGAGACTTCCCCCTCCGAGACAGACAATTTTCCGGGATGCCATGGGTTCTGCTCACCTTTTCAAGAGGTTCCCCGCCAGATGGTACGTCCTCAGCGTTGGCCTGCGGGCTATCTTAGTGCATGCGTTCCCTGCTGCTCGCCACCGACTTCGCCGAGGCTCCTGGCACGCTGTTTTTTGTCCGAACGTGTTGATAGTAAGCGGGGCATGGATAGCCGAACTTGGTCTGACCGGCCCTTTAAGCTAAAACATTAAGATTCCGTTGGTGCTTGCGGGCTGACACCGAAGTGTTTTCCTCAATGTCCAGTGAGTGACGCACACCTTAATATCTCTATATCAGGTAGATTCGCATAAACCTGCTCGATAGTTTCATTTTGGGTTAACGCCCTGACAATAATTGGCAGCGGTTCAGCCCAAATTTCCGGTAAATCTCTTTCGGATGCCTCAATAATCGAGAAAGCCAAGTTTTCTTTTGGGGGATTGAATGCCGCAGTCACGCCTGGCTTGTTACCTCGGGCGTCAATACGATACCAGCCATGCTGTTTCAGATAGACCGCATTCAGTGCATGAAGGCTGTATGGAGGACCACCGGTGCCAACCGACAGCCTTTGATAACAAATCCCGGCGGGAATGGCGTTGGCTCGTAGAAGGGCAGCGAGCAAATGGCTTTTCGAATAGCAGAAGCCAGTGCCATGAATGAATACCTCTGAGGCTTTACTGGTAACGGGGCCTTGCTTGGCATCCCAACTATGCGAGATGGTATCCCTGACAAATTGGTAGCAGCGCTGAGCCACGGTTTCATCTGCATGGCTGCCAGCTGCCAGTTCACTTGCTTTAGCAACCAGCAAAGGATGCTTCCAGTCGATGTATGCACTGCGTTCGAGATAGTGTTCCATGTGCCCCTTCAAGAGTGGGTAGGTGTCAAGTTACCAACGACCTTTGCATCAACGACTGCCGGAGATTACGAAAAATGCCGCGCATGGAACAGGCATGGATGCTTTCCAGACTGATCACCGTCCCGAACAGCGTAACCAGCAGGTCGTGCACCTCCGCATCCAGATCATAGATAACCTTCGTTCCCTGGCAAACGGGTTCGAGCCGCCATTCGGCCACCCCACCGAGGTAGCAACCATCGTATTGCAAACAAATGCGCCTGGGCTCCTCAAAGGATACCACCCGACAACGGAACGATCTCCAGCCATAGGGACGGATGGTAAATTCCGTGCCGATCAGCCCGGGTTCCGCATGGCGTAGGCGAACGAACAATGACCACGGCCACCATTGGGAATATCCGGCAATATCGGCCAGCACCGGCCACACCTCGGAGGGGGCAAAGGGGACCGTGGTTGCGTCGATCATCCGAAGCGGTGTTGGTCGGCCCCCCATGGTTATTGCCTGCCGTTGAGATTATTGATTGGGGAGCCCCCATGCTGTCGAAACGTTCAGAATCTCCTGCCGCCGGTCCGCCGGTCCGGAGCCGCGCTTTCCTGCAACGCTGATTCCGCCTTGAGTTTGATATACTGGTGATAGCGCTCCTGTGGCAGGGTGCCGTTGGCCACCGCCTCCAAAACGGCGCATCCAGGCTCATTGGTGTGGCCGCAATCGGTGAAACGGCACCCGGGGGCAAGTTGCAAGACAACCTCGAAGGAATCATCCAACTCCTCACAGGCCATCAATACGCCGACCTCGCGCATTCCCGGTGTATCAATCAGCATTGCGCCCTGCTCCAGGGCAATCAGATGCCGGCGAACCGTCGTGTGCCGTCCTTCTCCGGATTTGCTGACCACGCCGGTTTTCACGGTGGCATGGCCGGTGAGCTGATTGATGAGCGTACTTTTGCCCACCCCCGAGGAACCCACCAGGCAGTAGGTCTTCCCGGCCTGCATCACCGCCCTGACCTGGTCCAAACCAGACCCGCTGACATTACTGACCGCAAGAATCGGAGCGGTTATCCCCGAATCGCGGATGGTTGCCATCAATTGCGCCAAGGCCTCGCCACTCACCAGATCTGTTTTGGTCAACACCAGCACTGGTTCGACCTGCCCATCGCCGGCCATCAACAGATACCGTTCCAGCCGGCCCACATTAAAATCGTAGTGACAGGATTGGACAATCAAGACCGCATCAAGATTGGCAGCGATCATCTGGGAATTGGGATTCTTCCCCACCGATTTTCTGCGCAGAAACGATTTCCGCGGCAGCACCGCGTGGATGCTCGCGAACTGTTCGGCATCGTGGTATTCCACGCACACCCAATCGCCGACGCACGGCATGTCCAGGGCCGAGTCCACACCGCGCATGAAGTTCCCGGTTGCCTTGGCGGGCACTTCCCCCAGCGCATTGCGCACGACGCACTGGCCGCGGTCCACCGCCGTTACCCGGGCCATACGTTGCCCGGGTTCACAGCAGATCCGGGCATGGTCATGGAACCAGGCATCCATGCCAAGTTCAGTCAATTGCATGGGCGCAGTGCTTGTTTTCCGGCCCGAATTTCAGCACCGCACCCTTGCAAGAGATCGCGGCACTTATTCATTGGGCTTGGTCTTTTTCATCCTGTGACCGGGCTTGACCAGGATTTCCAGATAAAAGGACGCAAGTTGCTGGGCTTCGGCGTTATCGATGCATTTATTGATTTCCGACAAATGAATCTCCTTGGCCTCTTCGGCGGTGGGTCCATATTTGCAGTCGAAATCCCAGAAGTCGACCTCTTCCGGCAGTTTTTTATTGCGTTCTCTTTTGATGTACTTTTTGACCTCGTATTTTATCGCTTCGACAAGCCTGGGGAGTTTAATCTTCGGATGGGTCAGCTGAAATGTTTTTCTCATGGGTATCCTTATAAAAAGTGGTGTAAAGCTGGGTGATGGGGTTCTCGGTACAACAATTTCTCCAGCCCCTGCCATCATACTACATGTACGACAAATTGCCGTACAAACAAGGAGTCCCTTGCCAAGATCGGCATGAGGGCACAGCGACAGCCTTGACAAGCGCAACCAACACGACCATCTTTGCAACAGCATAGAGGCATCGCCAACCACCTTAACAGCAGCGAGGCAAACAGGATGCAACGACTCAATCCGCACACCGCACAGCTCGTAATCCTCAGTAGTCTCATACTGCTTTCCGGCTGCACCGCCCAGGTTCCCACCGGGAGATGGGAGACGGACACCAGGGTTCAAGAATCATTTGAAGCCGGCACCTTGCTTCCGGCACACACGTATTATTACCTGGGATCTTTTACCGCACCCGATTCGGTGATTGCCATCGACAATCGGTTCACCCTCCGCACCCGGGTCTGGGCGCAGGCCGACGTTTCCGCCGAGATGCTCAATGGTTGGCTGAACTGGTACCGCACCGACAACTTCAGGCGGCACTGTCCGTATTACGGCGGCGTCATCCTCACCCCCGACGGGCAACAGGCGGGCATCTGGTATTCGCCCGACATCCGCAACATCATTCGCATGCCCGAACCCGGCGTGCTGGAGGTGTATCAGCCCACCTCCCTTACCGGGAGACGCTGCGGAGAGCCCCGAGAGAACGACTGAGCCGTTGCAGCCCGGGATACGATGCCGGCAACCCGGCGGGCATCTTCCTGCCGATTTACCTTTGCAATTCAAATCGTCCATGGCAAACTGTGATTATGGATGCCATGGAGCCACTTAACTTTCCGACAATTACCTTATCAAATCCGGTATCCCATCACAGCCAAACATTTTTTTCGCAACACTTCGGATTGTAGCCATGGCGAGCAAAAAGGGATCGACCGTTACCGCTGATATCAAAAAAAACAGGCTTTCCATTACCATCGCCTGCAATATCACCAAGAAAGAACTCGAAAAAATCTACACCGACGTCCGCTTCTGCGTGGCCGATCTTAAGCCCGGGTTCGATGTGGTGACCGATCTGAGCCAATGCACCTTCGGCCACTTGAACGGCGTCCCCACCCTGCGGAAAATCATGGCCTATCTGACAACCAAGGAACCGGGAGCGGTGGTCCGGATCATCGGCGAGACCAGCCTGGTTTTCAAGCAGCTCCTGGGATTCACCTCCCGATTCCATAGCTACAAACCGATTTATGTGGCCTCCCTGGCAGAGGCGGAAGAAAAACTCGATCAAGCTACCCGGCGACAGGGGCTTCGTTTCCACCTGAACCGACATGAGGTGGAGTACACCTTTGCCCAGGAACAAGGAAAAGGGCTGCTGAACGATATTTCCATCAGCGGCTGCGCCATCCAGGAGCCGACGCTCAGCCCGCCCATGGACGGGGAAGTGACCCTGACGCTCCCCTTGCATCAGAACCCCGAAACCATTTCTTCTTTTACCTTAACGGCCCAAACAGTTCGCGTCGAGGACGACCTGTTTGCCGTTCGTTTCCTTGAACTGGACGATGCCCAGAAAGCCCAACTTTATCAATGCCTGGCCTTTGAGATGCAGCGAGATCTTCGGTGACCTTGCAGTTCCCTGCCCCTGCTGATCATAAAAACCCCTGCCCCAAGGGGGGGCAAGCGCGCATGGCAAAGGTGGTAATCATCGACGACGACCCCATCTTTCGGGTTCTGCTGGCTGAGCACTGCTCCCTGTTGGGCCATGAGGCCGAGGTCGCCGACAGCATTGAAGCCGGCAAACTGCTGCTGAACCGGGGAGCTGTTGATCTGGTTTTTTTAGATGTCCGCCTGCCCGACGGCAACGGTCTGGATTTTTTACCGTATATCCAACGACTCCCCTCGGCTCCGGAAGTAATCATCATCACCGGCATGGGCGATGCCGATGGCGCGGAACTGGCCATCAAGAACGGGGCCTGGGATTACCTGCAAAAACCGCTTTCCCGGCAGGAGATCATTCTCCATATTCGCAGGGCGCTGGAATACCACGATAAAAAATTACTGCGCTCCTCGCATATCAATCTCAAACGCGACGAGATCGTCGGCAAAAGCAAGGCGATCAGC
The DNA here is from genome assembly GCA_903842475.1 of uncultured bacterium. GTDB lineage: Bacteria > Desulfobacterota > Desulfobulbia > Desulfobulbales > Desulfobulbaceae > Desulfobulbus. The sequence continues at coordinate 1,523 of CAIMMA010000455.1, read as the reverse complement.
GCCTGCCTGGATCAGATTGCCCATTGCGCCGGGACCGATACCGGTGTGCTGATCACCGGCGAGACCGGCACCGGCAAGGAATTGTTTGCCCGGGCGATCCACGCCAACAGTCCGCGGGCAGAGGGTCCCTTTGTGGTGGTGGATTGCGCCAGCCTGCCCGAACAACTGGTGGAAAGTCTGCTCTTTGGGCATGTCAAAGGGGCGTTCACCGGAGCGGGCTGCGACCAGAAAGGATTGATCGAACAGGCCGACGGCGGCACCCTGTTTCTCGACGAGGCCGGGGAGTTGCCCCTGGATACCCAAAAAAGTTTTCTCCGTGTCCTCCAGGAACGGGCGTTTCGACCGGTGGGCAAAGACCGCGAGCAGCAAAGTAATTTCAGGCTGGTGGCCGCCACCAACCGGGATCTGGCGGAACGGGTGCGGCACGACCAGTTCCGCAGCGATCTGTATTATCGACTCAACACCTTCAGCATCCATCTGCCCCCGCTCCGCGAGCGGGAGCAGGATATTGAAAAACTGACCATGAGCTTTGTCTTTTCGATCTGCCGCCAGCATCGGTTGCCCATCAAAGGGGTGGTGCCCGAAACCCTGGAAACCCTGGCCGCCTACCCCTGGCCGGGCAATGTGCGTGAGTTGAAAAACACCTTGGAGCAAGCCATCCTCGCCGACCCCGGAGACCCGGTCCTCTATCCCATTCATCTGCCCCCGGAAATCCGCCTCTGCCGGATCCGCACCATGGTTGCGCAGAAACATACGCCGCCTCTTGCCGGTATTTCCCCTCCCCTGGCGGACCGGGGCCAATGGCCCGAAACCTTGCCGCCCTTGAAAGAATATCGCCGCATACTCACCAATGATATCGAAAAGCATTACCTGCAGCAACTGATGCGGACAAGCGGCGGCGACATAGCCAAGGCCTGCACCATTTCCGGAGTCAGCCGTTCCCGTCTCTATGACCTGCTCAAACACCACGCCCTGACCGGGAGCGCCGATCTCTGTCCTGAATAACTGGACGGTTCGCCCCGGCCCCTGTCCTGTTTTTCAGGACAATCACCTGATCCTGCAAACACCCCGCCGACCGACCTTCGTTAAACCATCTGTTTTTAATGGGAAAATTTTACCAATCCTTCCTGGCACGATTCTGGCTACCCTGGGGACATCATCTATTGGACGCTGATTCCAACCTGCCCTATTCTTAAGGAGATCCTGTATGACGTTCACTATCCGATCCATTCAATCCAAACTGCTGACATCCGGCCTGTTATCCGTCCTGCTGCCACTGCTCATTGTCGGCTATTTTTCGGTGACCAAATCATCGGATGCGCTGATGACCCTGTCCCAGGAAAAGGCCCAGACCATGGCGGGCGACCTCGCCCGGCTGGTAAAAAATCTGGTGCATGCCGAACAAGACACGGTGGCCTTGCTGGCCCTGGATCGGTCTATTGTCGCCGGACTGGAAAAAGTGCGCCAGGGCGATCAGGAAGCAAAAAAGGAGGCCACCCAAGCCGTTTTCGAGATGTTGCGCG
>CAIMMA010000454.1 GCA_903842475.1 uncultured bacterium | reverse complement strand
TGCCAGGCGTGGGGATCGTAATCATGACCCTTGGCGTCCTTCTTCTTGGCATGCCCATGCTCCTTTTCTTCATCCATGGCGCGCGCCTTGACGCCCTGACTGGCAACCACGATAGGGCCTTTGTAGCCGGAGGCCTTGACGAGGCGTTCCAGCCAACCCTCGAAGCCCAAGCCATTTACCACAACCAGGTCGGCACTGCTGATCTTCTTGGCATCGGCGGGCGTGGGTTCATAAGCGTGGGCATCGCCATCTGGGCCCACCATGGTGATCACCTCGATCTTGTCACCACCGACATTGGCGACCATATCACCGAGAATGCTGAAACTGGTCACGACCTTCAACGGCGTTGCCGCCAGCGCTGAACCGCCCAGTAGCAGGACAGCCATCAGCATTGCTACCATCCATCTTCCCCTCACCATGATATTTCCTCCAATGTAATTAACCGTTTAAATGTGGTTCTGCCTGAGCGCGGCTCAGCAGGCCTCCTTTTTTGCCAAACAGCATTGAAAACAGATAGCACCCCCCGGCCACGAGAATGATCGACGGGCCGGAGGGCAGATCGCCGTAGAAGGAGAGTAGCAGACCGCAATAACCAGAAAACAGGGCGATCAGTACAGCGATCAGCGAGTCTGACCAGAAATGGCGGCCCCAGAAATGGGCAGAGGCCGCCGGCAACATCAACATGCCCACGGCCATGAGGGTGCCCAGGGCGGTGAAACCGGCCACCAGGTTGAGCACCACTAGCACCAGAAACACAAAATGCATGGCTGCACCGTGGCCACCTACGGAACGGAGGAAGTCGGGATCAAAGCACTCCACCATCAGCGGGCGGTAGATCAGCGCCAGGGTGAAGAGGGTCAGGGTGGTGATTGAGGCCACCAGGATGAGTGCCGGATCATCCACGGCGAGAATGGTGCCGAAGAGCACGTGGATGAGATCGATGTTGCTGCCGCGCACCGAGATGATCAGCACACCGACGGCGATGGAGACCAGGTAGAGGGCGGCAAAGCTGGCATCCTCGCGCAGGCTTGTGTAACGTGATACCGCCCCGGCAATCAGGGCGACCAGCAGGCCGACGATAACCCCGCCGATGGTCATCGAATAGAGCGACAGCCCGGAGACAAGGAACCCGATGGCCGCTCCGGGAAGCACCGCATGGGAGAGTGCATCGCCCATCAGGCTCATGCGCCGCAGCACCAGCAGCATCCCCACCGGGCCGCAGCCGAGGGCCAGGGCCAGGCAGGCAGCCAGGGCGTGGCGCATGAAGAGAAACTCCTGAAAGGGTGCGACCAGGAAATCGTATAGTTCGTTCATACCGGCGCCTTCTGACAGATGGTCGCTGACTGATCCCAGGCCTGGTTCATGGCGCGCGACTGCATGAGATTCTCCTCGGTGAGCACCTCGTGGGTCTCGCCCCAGGCGACCCGCTCGCGCGCCAGCAGCAGGGTTTGCGGAAAATAGCCCCGCACTAGATTAAGATCATGGGTCACCATCATCAGCGTGCGCCCCTCATCGTGCCAGCGGAGGATCAATGCTATCAGATCGAGGATGGTCTCTTGGTCGATGGCGTTGAACGGTTCGTCAAAGATGAGCACCGGCGCGTCCTGCAGCGACATCCGTGCGAACATTACCCGCTGAAACTGGCCGCCGGAGAGTTCATTGATGGCCCGGCTTTCCAACCCACCCAGGCCGACGGTTGAAAGCGCTTGTGCTGCCCTCTCCCACAGGGTACGGTTCATGCCGCCGAACGGCCCGATCTCCTGCCACAGGCCAAGGAGCACGGTGTCGAGCACGGTGATGGGGAAACTGCGATCCACCTCCAGGCGCTGCGGCAGATAGGCGATCTGG
>CAIMMA010000453.1 GCA_903842475.1 uncultured bacterium | reverse complement strand
GATGGCCCGTGACAGCCTGTATCGCCGGTTGGTGGAGATGGATGTGCGACGTGCGGGATAAGAGCGGCGGAAGGCGGGCCGCGCGCTCGCTAATGGCGCAGCGGGGTCGACTGCAGTGATCGCGCTTGCAGGATTATTGCTTCGGGCTGTAGGCGGTGTTTTTGTAGAAAGGAATGCTGCGATCGATCAGGGACTGGAGTTCGCCGCTTTGCTGGATGGCTGCCAGGTAGTCGTTGGCGGCTTTCTGCATTGACCGGTTGCCCGGCCGCACGGCCCAGGCCAGGGGCTCCTGGGTCATCGGGGTGGTGCCGGGGGTCAGTCCCCGGTCGACGTAGAGCGCGGCATAATAGAAATTGGTGGGCAGATCAGCGATAAAGACATCAATGGTGTTGTCGATCAGGGCCTGGACGCCCTCTGGAGCGGTGACGAACCGGAGTGTTTTTCCCTGAGGTTTAAGGCTTTTAACAAACACCTCTCCAGGGCTGGCGGCGACAACGCCGATCCGTACCTCCGGTGCTTTGAGATTATTGACGTTGTTGCCCAGTTGCTGGTAGTCGTCGAGGTGGACCAGTGCGACCTGGCCCGAGACGAAATACGGCGTGGTGGCTATCAGTTTTTGAGTTTGGGCATCGGCGGCGCTCAAGCCGGCCATGATGATGTCGATTGTACCTTCCAGCAGGGCCGGTGCCAGCTCTTGACGCGGCAGTTCGATCAGTTCCAGCGGTTGCTGGGTGAACCGGGCCAGGCCGGCGGCGAATTTGGTTTCCAGGCCGGTGATGCCCTCGTCTTTTTTATAGGCCAGCGGCGGGACGTCGACGGCGACGCCGACTCTGAGCTTGGCCGGTCCGGAAATACCGGTGAACAGGGGCCCGGATTTCAAATGCTGACAGCCCGCCAGGAGGATCGGCAAAAAAAGCAGGAACAGGATAGGAGCAAAACGGTGCATGGGATTATCCTTGTAAAAATCCGGTTCGGGTCGGAAACGGTCGAGCCGGGCGTCTCAACGAGCGTCAACCCAACCGGCGATACGCGGGGGTTGAGCGGATTTTTTAGCGGCCCGGCACCCCTTTGATCACTCTTCCGGTGGAAATGAACGAGATGCCCTGCTGCATTTTGGTACCGATCATGACCGACTCGATAATCGGCTCGATGACGGCCGCCGGCGCCTCCCATTCGACCAGGAACTTGGCCCCGGCGCCGCCCTTGGATTCGGATTCCGGGACGACATGATACGTCGAGCCCAACGGGCCGATGGCGACCGGTTTGTCCAGATAGCGATGCAGGAGCAGTCCCTCGGAGTCATAGTAATCGACGCTCTTCAGGGTCAGCGACTTGTCGGGATCGGTATTGCGGATGCTCAGGGTCGCGGTCAGGAGAAAGGGGGTGTTGCGGTAGCGGTCGTCGGCATAAATGTGGGAGTACACCGGGACATAGACCGTCTGACCGAGCCATTTGTTGAGGACCACGGCACCCGCCGGGCGGACCAGAAATAGCAGGGTGAGCAGCAGGGGCAGCAGGGCTTTATTTCTCATAGCTACGCGGGGCGGTGGGTTGAGGGTGCTGGGCAACCAGCAGGGCGGCAGCCACTTCCTTGCTCAGGTCGCCGAGGGCCTGGTAAGCGGTACCAACATAGCCTGAATAGTCGGGTTTGTCGATGGGGAGCGTCTGCTGGAACGTTTTTCGGGATAAGATCGTTTTAGCCGATGTGTCGCTGAGGGTGTAGACGGCGCGGGTGGTGAACGACTGCTCCAGGCCGCTGAACTCGTTGATCTCGACCTCAAGCTGGTATCGGAACACCCCGTAGCGGGGGCCGGGATAGACGGCGACGTTATCCGTGCCGAGCAGGTTTTTGAGATTTCCGGCGATATTTTCCGCGATTTGCTGCTCCAGGGGACCGGCCCAGAGGTGATTGGCCGAAGCTTTGGATTCGGTGGCCGAACGCTGGGTGATCAGGCCGCGGCCCTGCAGTTGCGGCGCCAGCCGGACGGGCATGATCAGGATCATTGCATCAAAACCGGCAAGCCCCCCTCCCAGCCGATCCTGTTGCACCGGCTGCAGGGTGTGGAGGGTGTTGGCGGTCGGGCCGGCGATGCAGGCGCTGAGCATCAGGGTGCACAGCAGGAACCAGGCGGTGTTTCCAAGGGCGTTTGTCAGGTGTTTCATGGGCGGTCTTTTTCCTGGCCGAAGATCAGGGCGTTGGGGTTCTGCTGCAGGAAATCGGTGAGCTGTCGGAGGGATGTTGCGGCCTTTTCTATCTCTGCCAGGGAGTTGGCCATCTGGTAGGCGAGCATGGAGTCCTTGTCGGTGATTTTTTCAATATTGTTGAGGGTTTTGGTGAGCGACACCGCTGTCCCGTTGAGACTGGTCAGCAGCTGCTGCAGATCGCGGCCCATGGCCGGGAGCTGCTTGTCCGCGGTCCGCAGCAAACGGTTGGCGGTGTCGGCCAGGGCGGCAAAATTGACCAGCCCTTGCTTGAGTTCGGCGGCTAAAACGGGCAGCTCCCCGTCGGCGCGGCTCATCAGGGTGTCGAGTCGGTTGAGGGTTGAGGCCAGCGCCTGGAGGGAATTTCTGGTTTCCGGGGCGTTAATGATGCGGTTGATGCCGTCGAGGGCTGCGGCGGCTTTGTTGATAATCTCATTGAGCGGCAGGCTTTCCAATCGCTGGGTGATCTGTTCCAGCCCCGATGGCTGGGTCGGGATCTCGATCATGTCCGGGTCCTGGCCATGCAGCTGGACCGGGCTTTCCGGGTAGTTGGCCAAGTCGATATAGAGTTTAGCGGTTAAAAGACTGCTGATTTTGAGTTGCGCTCGCAATCCCTGGCCGATCAGCTGCTGCATCATCCGGCGGATATTTTCAGGGCGCCGGCTCGCGGCACCGCCGTCCCCCAGATCCGGAGCCTGTTGGATGTCGACATAGACCGGAATGATATAGTTGTTCTGCGCCTGGTCGAAATTGATCCGGATTTGGCTGACCCGGCCGATGGTCACGCCCCGGAAGGTCACCGGCGCTCCGATATCTAGGCCGTAAAGCGAGCCGGTGAAAAAGGCGACACAGCGCAGCTTGTCATCCCTGAACTTGATTTTGCCAAGCACGATGATGGCCGCAACCGTCAGGGCGATGGCAACCAGCACAAAGGCGCCGACAATGGTGGGGTTGGCTTTTTTGCTCAAACCGTTCTGACCTCCCGATTGCCGGTTCCCCGGGTAAGAAAATTGAGCACCGTGGTATCGGTGCATTCCCGCAGCAGAGTCCTGGGGTCCCCTGTGGCCAGCATCGTTTTGCTGTCGCCGTCGAGAAATACCGAGTTGGTGGCGATGGTGTAAATCGATGCCAGATCATGGGTGACGACGACCAGCGTTGCCCCCAGGCTTTCCCGGAGCTCCAGGATCAGCTCATCGAGAATCCGGGCGCTGATCGGGTCAAGCCCGGCCGAGGGTTCGTCGAAAAAAAGAATTTCCGGATCCAGGACGATCGCCCGGGCCAGCGAGGCCCGCTTGCGCATCCCGCCGGAAAGCTCGGCCGGATAGAATTCCTCGAAACCTGCCAGGCCGACCAGGGAGAGTTTGAAGGCGACCAGTTCCCGGACGACCACGGGCGGGAGGTCGGTGTAGTGCAGCAGCGGCAGGGCAATGTTTTCGGCGAGCGTCATCGAGCTCCACAGGGCGCCGGTTTGGTAGAGGATGCCGGTTTTGCGGAGAATTCGGGCGCGGCCCTCATCGGGGAGGTCCCAGAAACTTTCTTCGCCGTACCAGATTGAGCCGCTCGCCGGCGATTTCAAGCCGAGCATGTGGCGCAGCAGGGTGGATTTGCCGCATCCATTGCCCCCCATGATCACGAAGATATCGCCTTGGGGGATGGTGAAGTTCAGGTCCCGCTGGAGGACGAAGCTGCCATAGGCCATGGTCAGCGCTTTGACGGTGATGGCCGGAACAGGGGCGGTCATGCCGGGTCTACATGTTGATGATGAAGGTGATGATCGAGTCCGAGACCACGATCAGTACAATCGAGGTGACCACCGCCGAGGTGGTGGCCTCGCCCACGGCCAGGGCGCTGCGGCCGCACTGCATACCGCGCAGGCAGCCGGCGTAGCCGATCAGCACCCCGAAGACCGAAGCCTTCAGTAACCCTTGGCCGCACTGGCTGAGGCGGAGGGTTTTGCGGGTCTGTTCCAGATATTCCACCAGCGAGAGATCCAGCATGGTGACCCCAATGATCGAGCCGCCGAGGATGCCCATGATGTCGGCATAGATGCAGAGCAGGGGCAGCATCAGCATCAGGGCCAGCATCCGGGGCAGGACCAGGAAACCCACCGGCGAGATGCCGATGGTCCGCAGGGCGTCGATCTCCTCGTTGACCTGCATGGTGCCCAACTGGGCCGCATAGGCGGCGCCGATGCGGCCGGCGATGATTACACCGCTCATCAGCGCTCCCATCTCCAGGACCATCCCCAGGCCGACCAGGTTGGCCACGTAAATCTGGGCACCGAACATCTGCAGCTGCACCGCCCCTACAAAAGAAAGGATCACGCCCACCAGGACCGCGATCAGCGAGACAATCGGCAGCGATTCGGCACCGCAGGCCTGGACGAAATAAAAAAAATCGCGGGCCCGGAATTGTGGCTTGCCGGTGAGAAGGGTGGCGAAAGCCAGGACGATTTCACCGGTGAAGGAGGCGGTTTCCTTAACCTGGTCCTGGAAATTCATGGTTGTACGACCGATTCGGGTGACCAATGAATCGCGGGTGGTTTTTGAGTAGGTCGTTTTTTCCGGCACGGCCTCGGAAAGTGCCAGCAATCGCTCGGCACCCGGAGGTAACCCGCTGAGATCGATTGCAATGGATCGTTGTCTGGCCGTGGTGATAACGGTTCGGAGGAAGATCAGCAGCCGGGTGTCCCAGTCTTCCAGCTGTTCGCTGGAAAAGGCAAGGTGGCGGATGGTTGCATCCATCGCGGCAAGCAATTCCATCGGTTCGGGTGGGTTGGTGTGCAGGGTCCAGGAGCCACCGAGGCTGATGGTCAGCGATCCCGGCAGGAGGCGCTGGAGGGTGAACCTTGGTTGCTGGGCCACGGTGGTCAGCACCCGATGCTGGTCGCTGTCGCTGTTGCCGGCGCGTAATGCGGCATCGTTACCTGCCGATGGTCTGGGCATTTCTGCCGGGTTTGGGCAGCATCTGGCGCAACGGCTCGGATTGCTTGTTGTGGGCGCTTTGGTTGATGAGGATATCGTAGAGCTGCGTCGGTTTGCCGTAATATTGCCGATTCCAGTCGTCCAGCGGCGAGATGGCCGCGCCCTCGACGCTGACACCGCCAAAGACCCCTTGCGAGCGCCCGAAAGCCAGGATGTCGGCGGTTTGGGCCTTGGCCGAGCCGCCAATCGGTCCGGCTGCCACGGACACATCGGCGCCGATTTTAAAGTCGGTGGAAAGCAGGGCGTTCAGCCCACGGTCGGTCATGATCAGCAGGATGAGTTCCGAGGCATCGGCACCGATCTGAAATCCCAACGATACCGATCCCATGCTGTAAAAGGCCGGGGAACTCCATTTGCCGGAAAGGCCATCCTGGGCCAGGAGAATGCCCCGGCCTCCGGAACCGCCGACGATGAAACCGCCGCGCAGCATCTGCGGGACGATGAAAATGCCGCGGGCTTGATTGACATTGCGCTGAAACCACTCCATGTTGGGGTCGACCAGGAAGCTCTTGTAGACAGAGGTGGCGCGTTCAACCAGGTCGATGGGTTCGCTGTAATAATCGGCGCGTGCCGGGAGGGAGCAGAAGAGGGTGGCGAGGAATACTAAAAGGGCTCTTTTGCGATTGCCGCGAAGGAAGGACATGGAAACCTCCTGGGTGAAAGTGCAGGTACAGGGTCTCTTCCGGTCGGAATTATTGATAATATGGTATAGGTACTCTTTCTACAAGAAAAAAATAGGGGCTGGTCAGTTCCCGAATCCGTAACCTGGATTCGGCCGGATACGTTGCCAGGCAAGCGGGGATGCCGCTGGAGCGGGCGAGTTGCTGAAGGGACATGCCAAGCTGCCTTGGGCCATCGATGCACGACGGCCCAAGGTCAAGGAATTAATCGACGGCGTAGAAATATTCTTTCTCGGCACCGCATTTCGGGCAGACCCATTCGTCGGGCAGGTCACTGAAGGCGGTGCCGGCCTGTATGCCATTTTCGTAATCACCCTCAGCGGGATCGTAAATATAGCCGCAGGGGCATTCCATTTTTTGCATGTCAATATCTCCTGAACATTGTTAAGCTGCAGCGCGGACTGTCGACCGGAGTCCTATGGGGAAAAGCACCGGCAAGGAGTCGCTGGTTCGATGCAGCGCTACGCTCGTCATCTTTGATCCGTAACGCTGCTACAGTGGCATAATCTATCTTTTTTTCGGTGAGCCGACAAGTAAAAGCAGCTGGATTGGGAAAAATTATCCTTCTTTGTGATAGGAGGGGTAAGGGATGTGTTCCCGTTGGGTTGCGCCGGCACCTTCGGGGAGCCGGCCGGATTAATTGGTTCCAGGGTGAGATTAGTCTTGACAGGAGTTGGTGCAATAGAGTTAAATTGCACGTTCTGCGATAAATTATTTCCATTAGACGTTATAGATTTGAGGATAGAGAGGAGGAGTCGCATGTATGCAATAGTTCGAACCGGCGGTAAACAATATCAGGTCGAGGCCGGTGATACACTTCGCGTTGAAAAACTTCTAGGTGAAGTCGGCGACACGGTAGAATTAGCAGAGGTTCTTCTGGTGGTTGACGGCGAAACCGTCAAGATCGGCCAGCCTGTGGTCGACGGGGCCAAGGTGGTTGCTAAAATCGCCGAGCAGGGCCGAGATAAGAAGGTTATCGTCTTTAAGAAGAAAAAGCGTAAGGGCTATCAGGTGAAACGGGGACATCGGCAGATGTATACCGCCCTGACCATCGAGACGATTTCAGCATAGTTGAGTAACTGATATTCCGGAGAACATACCATGGCACATAAGAAAGCAGGCGGCAGTTCACGCAACGGCCGCGATAGTGCAGGACAAAGACGCGGTGTAAAACGTTTCGGCGGACAGGTGGTGCCGGCCGGGTGCATCCTGGTACGCCAGCTGGGCACGGTCATTCACCCCGGTGAAAATGTCGGCTGCGGCCGGGATTACACCCTTTTTGCCAAGATCGACGGCACCGTTAAATACGAGGCCTTCGGGCGGGACAAAAAACGGGTTTCCGTGTATCCCGTCGGTTAAGCGTCGTATTTCCCGACAGGGAGTGCGTC
>CAIMMA010000452.1 GCA_903842475.1 uncultured bacterium | reverse complement strand
TCGTTTTCGACGCCACATCACGGGACGTTGCGTCGAAAACGAGAACCCCCAATCAATCTATCGATTGCCATTTGAATGGAGTGACAGCTATGGCGTCTTATCCGGAAATATTACCCACCGATGCCTTTAACCAAACGCTGGTTGCCAATGTGCACCCCCCGGATTGGGTCAATCCGGAACCAACCGGGCGCTACAATTTGGTGGTAATCGGTGCCGGCACTGCCGGGCTGATATCTGCTGCCGGCGCTGCTGGCCTGGGCGCGAAGGTGGCGCTGATCGAGCGGCATCTGATGGGAGGTGACTGCCTGAACGTGGGCTGCGTCCCCTCCAAGGGGGTCATCCGTGCCTCCCGCGCCCTCTTCGATGCTCGCAGTAGCAAGGAATTCGGGGTCCAAGGCGGCGAAAACCTCGAATTCGATTTTGGGATCGCCATGGAACGGATGCGGCGTTTGCGAGCTGATATCAGTCATCACGATTCCGCCCACCGCTTTCGTGACGAACTGGGGGTTGAGGTCTTTATCGGGCAAGGACGGTTCGTCGCCCCGGATTGTATAGAGGTCGACGGTAAACAGCTTTTTTTTGAGAGGGCTGCCATCTGCACCGGCGCCAGGGCTGCGGCACCGCCCATCCCCGGATTGGCGGAAGCTGGGTACCACACCAACGAAACCATTTTTTCGCTGACCGAACTGCCCCAACGCCTGGCGGTCATCGGTGGCGGTCCCATCGGCTGCGAGCTGGCGCAATCCTTTGCCCGTTTCGGCAGTCGCGTGTCACTGATTCAACATGGCCCCCATATTCTCAGCAGAGAAGATGCCGATGCCGCCGAGATGCTGCATTCGGTCTTTATCCGGGAAGGTATTGATCTGCAATTGGGGGTGAAGATGCTCGGGGTAGAGACAAGTGGCAAGGAGAAGATTGTGCATCTTGAGCGGGATGGGGAGACGGTGGATGTGACTGTTGACGCCATCCTGGTCGGAGTTGGCCGCGCACCGAATATCGAAGGGCTGGACCTGGAAAAGGCCAATGTGGTCTTCGACAAGGCCGGCGTGCAGGTGAGTGATACGCTGCAAACATCGAACCCGCGCATCTATGCTGCCGGTGATATTTGCTCTCCGTATAAATTCACCCACACCGCCGATGCCCTGGCGCGTATCCTGATAGCCAACGCCCTGTTCATGGGGCGGCAGAAGGCCTCCGCCCTCATCGTTCCCTGGTGTACCTATACCGATCCGGAAATCGCCCATGTGGGCATGTATGAAAGGGATGCCAAGGCCAAGGGCATTGCGGTGGCCACCATGACCGTGCCGCTTTCAGCCATTGATCGAGCCGTGCTCGACGGTGCAACCGAAGGCTTTGCCCGTGTTCACTTGCGCAAGGGAACGGACAAAATTCTCGGTGCCACCATCGTCGCCCGGCATGCCGGTGAGATGATCAACGAATTTTCCCTGGCCATTACCAACGGCCTCGGACTTGGAGCAATCGGCAAGACCATCCACCCCTATCCGACACAGGCCGAGGTCGTCAAACGCTTGGCCGATGCCTACAACCGTACCCGCTTGACCTGGTTTGTGAAAAAAATGCTGGGGGCGTGGCTCAAATGGCGGCGGCGATAAGGGGAGGGCTTGGGGCCCAGATGACGCACCGTCTACAATCTGTCACCAGGAACATCCTATGAATCTGAAAAAAAGTATCCTGCTTGTCCTTGCCGCTGGAGCGATCGCCCTGTTTTTCTTTTTTGATTTGGGACGGTTTCTGACCTTGACCGCTCTCAAAGCCAATCACCAGGCTCTGGTGGCGTACTATGCGGCCCACGAAGTGACCATGGTCGCGGGTTTTATGCTGCTGTATATCGTCCAGACTGCGTTTTCCCTTCCCGGCGCCGCGATTCTCTCCCTGGCGGCCGGTGCCATCTTCGGTGCGCTCATGGGAACAGTGTACGCCAATATTGCCGCCACCATCGGTGCGACCTTGGCCTTTCTGGTGACCCGTTACCTGCTGCGTGAGAGTATTCAAGCCAAATTTGACAATACATTGGAGGGCATGAATCGGGAACTCGAAACCAGGGGGTTTAATTATTTGTTGTTTTTACGGTTAGTGCCGGTTTTTCCCTTTTTCCTGATCAACCTGGCCGCAGGTTTGACCCGATTGCCGCTTCGCACTTTTTTCCTGGCCACCATGCTGGGCATCATTCCGGGAGGATTTGTGTATGTCAATGCCGGCGCCAGCCTGGCCACCATTGATTCGCTGGCCGGCATAGCTTCACCCCGGGTTCTCGGTTCGTTCGCCCTGCTTGGGTTGTTTGCACTCGTGCCCGTGCTGTATACCAAATTTAAAAAAAGGAGTGAGCATGGAAACGTATTATAATCCAGAAGACCTTGGGAACCATGTTGCAGAAAATAGGCTTGCCGATGTCCGCCAGGCGGCGGACGACACCATGAGACGCAATGGGATTACACCAAAACTTTTTTGACGAATCTTGGGACGACCAGTTATGGGGGGATGTTGCGCGGGCACGGTACCGGCCATCATGGTCGGATTGCCAATCAGCAGTGGAAAGGCATGATCAAGGGCGATGAAACACCTGTTGTGGCTCTGTTCGTGCGGATTCCTGTTCCCGGTCGGGTGAAAACCCGCCTGGCCGCACATCTGGGTAAGGAAAACGCCTGTCGCCTCTATCGATCCATGGTGACAGATATTCTCAGCGCCATACGAACCAGCGGCCTGCCGATGTATTTATTTCATGACGGCAGCGATATCCACCATCTGCCGAAGGCATGGCAAGATGCTGCCTGCAAAGTAATTGAGCAGCAAGGTGACGGTCTTGGCGAAAGAATGGCGGCAGCATTTCAGCACTGCTTTGCAGAAAACAACAGCTCGGTGATTTTGGTAGGCAGCGACATTCCAGGTCTGCATTCCCAGATGCTCCTCCAAGCCGGCCAGGCGTTACAAACCTTTGATGCCGCCATTGCACCTGTTGTCGATGGCGGCTATTGCCTGTTGGCTTTGAAACCGGAGAGCTATCATCACGAATTGTTTCAGAATATTCCTTGGAGCACAGACAAAGTATTACAGGCGACTCTGGCAGTGTTCAAGCAAAACCGGATAGAAGCGTGTATGCTGGCAACGTTACAAGACATTGATACCATAGAAGATTTAAAAGAGTTTTATCGCCGGCCCTTCCAAGATGCCGGGGCTACCTGTACGACCATAGCTGATCTGTTGCATTTTTTATTCATCTGAACATTGAGGAGTAGCTGGAATGAGCTGGAGACTATCCGCAGCAGTTGAGGAAATTCTGAGCAAAGGGAGGGATGGGGCACCGTTGTCCCGCGAAGAAGCACTGACCTTGATGCATCTGGATCTGGAAGGCCGGGAAACTTACGCCCTGATGGAGAGCGCCAACCATCTCTCCCGCGCTCAGTTCGGCGAAAAAGGGGAGAATCACATGCATATTGGGCTCAATGTCGAGCCCTGCCCGATGGACTGCGCCTTTTGCTCCCTGACCAAACAGGCCGGTCTGTTCACCGAGAAGATCGAATTCCCCTTGGAGGATATCCTGGCCTGGGCCCGGCAGGGCGAGGCCGAAGGGGCCGACGCCCTCAATCTGATGGCCACCGGCACCTTTTCCTTCACCCGGCTGCTGGAGATCGGCCGCCGGCTCAAGCAGGAGGTCAGCACCCCCTTGGTCGCCAATGCCCGCGACATCAATCATGCTGAGGGCGAGCAGTTACTTGACGCCGGTTATGTAGGTTTTTACCATGCCGTCCGCCTGGGCGAGGGCACGGACACCCCCTTTAAACCGGAGCGGCGGATTCAGACCATCCGGGTGCTCCATGATGTCGGCCTGCGCTGGGCGAATTGCGTTGAGCCGGTGGGGCCGGAGCATGCGGCGGCGGAGATCGTCGACCTGATGCTGCTGGCCCGCCGGGAAAAGGCCACCTACAGCGGCATCATGCGGCGGATCAACTTCCCCGGCTCGCCCAAGGAGCCCTTCGGCATGATCAGCGAACGGCGCATGGCCCAGATGGTGGCGGTCAGCCGTCTGGTGATGGGCGACACGGTCAAGGCCCACTGCACCCATGAACCG
>CAIMMA010000451.1 GCA_903842475.1 uncultured bacterium | reverse complement strand
ATCAGCGGCCGCCATTTTTTCGATACAGCTGTTGATGCAATCGACATCGACGACACATCGGCCATTTTTATTCTTGAAACATTGGTAACAAGCTATACAGCCATGGGGATGCTCACCGGCCAACTGGACCATTTCCGTCTCGATCCCTTCCTTCTCAAGTGTCTCAAACAAATACCCGATCATCAGAGCCGTGTTGCCATTTTTCCGGGCACTGCCATTGAAGGCGACTACTTTCATATCAGACCTCGTCATCATGTTGTAACGAACGCGGCAAGGCGTCCAGGTTGATTTTGGCGGCCTCTTCCATGCCTCGTTGAAGGGCCTCTTGATTTACTGCACAGGCTCCTGCCGGCATCCTGGCCAACAAGGCTTTTTCAAGACTCTCGGGTTTGACCTGCCGAGACAAACGGCCGACCACGCCCAGGGCGA
Organism: uncultured bacterium; assembly: GCA_903842475.1. Lineage (GTDB taxonomy): Bacteria > Desulfobacterota > Desulfobulbia > Desulfobulbales > Desulfobulbaceae > Desulfobulbus. The sequence goes on along the minus strand of CAIMMA010000451.1, from coordinate 1,794 downwards.
TCATATTGGCCACCAAGGGGCTCCCAAAGGTTTCCTTGGCGATTTGGGTGAAGGGGATGGCCACAATCCGGCTGGTTGGCCATTGCTCCACCAGATAACTGTCGACAACCAGCAAGCCGCCGGCGGGCAAATCTCGATAATAGGCGTCGCAGGCAGCCTGGTTCATGGCCAGCAGAAGATCAAGATGGCGAGCCTTGGGGTAATCGATGGGACTCTCGCTGATCACCACCTCGGCCTTCGACTTGCCGCCTCTGGCCTCCGGTCCGTAACTCTGGGTCTGGCAGACATATTTCCCATCAAAAACCCCCACGGCTTCCGCCAGAATTACGGCAGCGGTGATTAATCCCTGCCCGCCTGAACCGCTGAAGCGGATTTCATAGCGTTTCTTCTCGGTCGCTTGCATTATATTTTTCTGCCCTCCCCTGCCCGCTGCCGCAGCTTTTCATACTCCTCGGTGGAAACAGGCAGTTCCCGGTCGGTCAGTACGCCAATGGTGATGGTGCCTTCCCGCTCCTCGGCAGTGAGCTTCGCCGCCTTGGCGACCGTGATCGCCGTGTCCCTGAAACTCCCGAGCATAGCGACCGCATCGCCGAGTTGATTGCGCCGACCGTACTGTACATGACAATTGGAGATGACTTCCACCACGGCAAACCCTGGCTTGTTCATGGCCTGCTCGATCAGGCGATCGAGCAATTCGGCATGGTAGACCGTGGACCGGGCGACAAAGGCGGCCCCGGCGGTCACCGCAAGTTCGGCAATGGAAAAGGCGTGTTCCACATGGCCGTAGACCGAAGTGGTCGTATAGGCCCCAAAAGGGGTGGTCGGCGAATACTGACCGCCGGTCATGCCATAAATGGAATTGTTGATGATGATGGCCGTCAAATCGAGATTGCGCCGGGCCGCATGGATAAAATGGTTGCCGCCGATGGCCGTGGCATCGCCGTCGCCCATGATCACCACCACCTTAAGCGCGGGATTGGCGAGTTTCACGCCGGTGGCAAAGGTCAAGGCGCGGCCGTGCGTACAATGGAGGGTGTTGAAATCGAGATAGGTCGGCATCCGCCCGGAGCAGCCGATCCCCGAGGCCAGCACCACCTCGTCCTTCGGCAGTTCCATCCGGTAGAACGCGCGTAACAGGGCGGCCATAACGATGCCGTTGCCGCAGCCCGGGCACCAGACATGGGGAAATTTTTTATTGTGACGGAGATACTGGTGACGAATCGCCTGGGCGGAAACCGGCATATTCCCTCCTAAAGTTTGACTAATCGGGCCAAAAGTTCATCCGGAGTGATAAATTGCCCGTCCACCCGGTTGTGTTTGACCACCGTGCAATACTCCTGATTAACCCGCTGCACCTCTCGGCTGATCTGGCCCATGTTCATTTCCGGCACGAGCACGGCCCGGCACTGTTTCAGCGCCAAGGTAACCTGATTGCGCGGAAAGGGAAACAGGGTGAGTAATTGCAGCAGTCCGGCTCGGATGCCCTGCTGCCGAGCCTCGTCCACCGCCCGCATGGCCGACCGGGCGACCGAGCCGTAGGCAATGATGAAGATTTCAGCATCTTCAAGGAGATACCCCTTAGTCATCATGATCTCCGGGAATCCCCAGGTGATTTTCTGGGTGAGCCGTTGCTGAAAACTCAGAATCTCGTTAGGTTTTTCGGTGGGAAAGCCCAGTTCGTCATGGACCAGGCCGGTGACATGGTGGCGGTACCCTTCCCCAAAAGCCGACATGGCGGGAATGCCCCGGTTGTCGCCTTCGTAGGGTTTGTACCAGTCGGGCGGCACACTGGGT
>CAIMMA010000450.1 GCA_903842475.1 uncultured bacterium | reverse complement strand
GATGTAGTGAGCATCCTTTTGGAGGAGACGGGCCTGATGGCCGGTGGTAATGGCAATGTCGAACTCTTGCGCCAGACCACGCTGAGCAAATATTTCATAACTAGGGGCAGTTACAATTTCAACCGACACGCCTAGTGCCTTCTCCAGATACAGGCGCAGCGGTGTATACATCTCCAGTATAACGCGGGGACTGCTGTGAGGTGCAATACCGATAACAAAGACATCACCGGCAAATGCAAGGCCGGATGATATTAAAAACAGAGAAATCATAATGACAGAACAAAGTTTTTTCATAGGTTATCCTCGGTATATATTTTGGGGCTCCTCGGTCAACACTTGCGGTAAGATATTCTAGAGCAAGTGCAAAATCAAAATTTTGGAGTGCCCTGCTGATTAGTTCTAGTACCTCTGGTAAGAATTGATCCCCCAGCATGGGGTGGTTGCTCTCCCATAACTCGATAGCTTCAAAATTCCTTTAGCCTAGATGGTCGGCTATGGGGACGCTTAAATTGTATTCGGCGTTCACTTCCGCGAGAACCTGCTTGGCGAGCTTCCGTTTGGTTTTGCGGCCAAGCCGTTTCCAGTTCGGAAATTGCGTTTCCAGTTGTTTTTGCACAACGCACTTGATATTCTTGTGGTGCATAAAGCCTCGTTTTGGATCTGATTTTTTTTACGGAAAACCAATGTCCAGAATAGAGGCTTTTCAATTTAACCAACTGTTTTTACGTTATTGCTGCGCCCTTCTTCAATTCTTCAACTTCTCAAAAGCCTCTTTCTCACTCATTTCCAAAGCAGCAAGAGCACCCACCGGCAGCACCGTTTCACAGGTAGCCTCCACCTGACTCTTCGCCTTCTCAATACCAGCCAACGCCTTAACAATCGAACGCTTGAGATGCTCAACCCGTTTAAGGGTATAATGGGTCACCGGCGATACCGCCTGGTTCTTCACCAGCAGCAGCGTGCCGAAGGTCATCCCGTCGTCGTTCTGCAGATCCATCTCCACCCGAAACAAACTCCGGCTATGCTGGTCCATCTCCTCATGGGGATTGCACCAGAGCCATTCCGGCGGACTCTGCCGCATGGCCACGGTGGCATGCAGGGCTGGAGTCATCCGCCGCTCGTCCCTGAACATCGCCTTTATGGCAGATTGCCGCTTCTTTCGCCGTCGGGAATTTTGCAGATACAGGGCGCAGGTCATAAAGCCGAGCATCTCCATGGCCTTTTCCATATGCGTCCCCAGTTCGGAAAAGGTACGGGAACTGCCTATTTTTACCTGAATATCGAAAAAACTGCGGCGATCCCTGGTCAGCCCGACCTCGTCGCCTATGCCATTGAGCCAGGGCATAACCGCTTTCATGTCGTAATGCCTGAAATAGCCCAGCTTGACGATCCCAAACAAGACGCAGAGCCCGAGGAACATCAGCAGCAGGAACGCCTTGTCATCGCGTATTTCGATAAACAGCAAGGCACAGCAGCTGATGAACAGGGTAACCGCATACAGCACCAGCACCGCCCCGCGATGGCTCAGGCCCCGGCGCAGCAGCATGTGGTGAAAATGCCGTTTGTCCGGCGAAAAGATCCCCTGCCCATGGACGAACCGGCGCAGGGTGGACATGGTCACATCGATAATCGGGAGCGCCACCGCCAGCAAAGGAATCAGGGTGGTCATGGTGGCATTATTGCCCATGGAACATAAAATACTGGACGTTGCCAGCAGGTACCCGAGAAAGTAACTGCCGCCATCGCCCATGAACACCGAGGCAGGGAAAAAATTATACCTCAAAAAACCCAGCAGCCCGCCGGCAATGGCCACCATGAACACCATGCCGGTCACATTGCCGCGAATCATACAGGCATAGCCCAGAATCGCACAGGCGATGATGCCAACCCCACCGGCCAGGCCATCAAGCCCGTCGATGAGATTAAAGGCATTAATGACCAGCACCATCCAAAAGATACTGACCACCGGCGAAAACCAGCCGAGTTCAAGCTGGAAGAGGTCGTAAAACCCGATGGATTCAATATGAATGCCGCCGCAATAGGCCAGCCCGGCGGCAAGCAGTTGCACATAGAGCTTATGCCGCGCACGCAGCCCTTTGAAATCATCGGCCAGGCCAACACCAAAGGCCACCAGCGAACCAAGGATAAGAAAGACACTTTTAGGATCAAGAATGTGGCGTTCAAGCAGGGCAGGAAAGAAAATGGCGAGCAAAGCCAGGGTG
>CAIMMA010000449.1 GCA_903842475.1 uncultured bacterium | reverse complement strand
GTGTTGCAGGCCCGGGACGCGGGCACAGAGGTCGTTGTCGAGGCGGACCGTTTGCGGATGTCGACCGGGCAGCATCCGGCCGATGTGCTCCTGCGGCTGGCCGATATCGGCTATCAGGGGGTGCTGGAGGAGGCCTATGCCGACCCCGCCACCCAGCAGGCCGAGGAAACCCGCCGGGAAATCCGTCGTTCGTGGCAGCGGGCGATCCTTGCCGGGCTGGTGGGGTTCGGCATCATGGCTGGTCATATGTCGGGCGTTTTTCCGCACCTCCATGAAAGTCCGGGGTTCTGGGCTGGGGCGGCCCTGCTCTGCCTGCTCACCATGGTTTTCAGCGGCCGCAACTATTTTATCAATGCCTGGAAGCAGGCCCGCCACCGGTCCGCCAACATGGACACCCTGGTGGCCTTGGGAACCGGGTCGGCCTGGATTTCTTCGGTGCTGGTGATTCTGGCTCCGGATTTCATTCCCGACGGCGGTAAGCACCTCTATCTGGATGCTTCGGTAATGATCCTGGCTTTTCTGCAGTTGGGGCATGCCCTGGAGACCAGGGCCAAGCGAACCACCAGCGAGGCCATCGGCGCTCTGGTCGGCCTTCGCGCCAAGACCGCCTGGGTCATCCGTTCGGCCGGGCAGGTCGAGGTTCCGGTCAGCCTGCTGCGAATAGGCGACTTGGTGCGGGTGCGGCCCGGTGAAAAGGTGCCCATCGACGGGGTGATCACCCAGGGACGCACCACCATCGACGAATCGATGCTCACCGGCGAGCCGGTGGCGGTTGCCAGGGAGGTCGGCGATTCGGTCACCGGCGGCACGATGAACCGCAGCGGCGTGTTTGTGCTCACGGTTACCCGTCTGGGCGAGGAGACCACCTTGGCCCGAATCATCCGCCTGGTCAAATCGGCGCAGCTGAGCAAGCCGCCCATCGGTCGCCTGGTGGACCGGATCGCCGGGGTCTTTGTGCCGGTGGTGCTGCTGATCGCCCTACTGACCTTGGGCGCCTGGTTGGTCCTGGCGCCGGAGCCCCGTCTGGCCTTTGCCCTCACCGCCGCCATCGCGGTGCTGGTGATTGCCTGCCCCTGCGCCCTGGGACTGGCCACGCCGATCGCGATCATGGTCGGCACCAGCCGGGCCGCCGCCGAAAATGTGCTGATCCGCAACAGTGACGCCCTGCAGACCGCGGCCACGTTGACCCATGTGGTGGTCGATAAAACCGGCACCCTCACCGAAGGGCGGCCGGCGGTGGCGGCAATTGTTCCGGCCGCCGGCTGCAGCGAGGCCGAGGTGCTGCTCTGGGCGGCCAGCCTGGAAAGCGGCTCGGAACACCCGCTGGCCGAGGCCGTGCTGGTGGCGCAACAGCAGCAAGGAACAGCGTTGCTGGCCCTGGAAAACTTCACCGCTATCCCCGGCCGGGGCGTGCGGGCGGACCACGACGGCGTCGGTTATCTGCTGGGTAACGATCATTTTCTGACCGAACAGGGACTCGCGCTGCCCGCCGAACTGGCGGCGGAGGCGGAGCGGCAGGCGGCCCAAGGGGGCACGCCGGTGTGGCTGGGCCGGGGCGAGCAGGTTCTGGGGCTGTTGATTCTGAAGGATCCGGTGCGCCGGGATTCGGCCGCCGCCATCGCCGCCCTGCAGCGCCTGGGGATCGTGGTGGTCATGTGCACCGGCGACAACCGGGCGACCGCCATGGCCGTGGCCCGGGAGGTCGGGATCGGCGAGGTCCACAGCGAAATAATGCCGGAGGAGAAGCTGCGGGTGATCGAGCAATTGCAGCAACAGGGCCATAAGGTCGGCATGGTCGGCGACGGCGTCAACGATGCCCCGGCCCTGGCCCAGGCGGATACCGGCTTTGCCCTCGGCAGCGGCGCCGATGTGGCCATCGAAAACGCCGATATCACCCTGGCCGGTGAAAGCCTGCACCTGGTGGCCATGGCCATCGCCATTTCCAGCGCCACCATCCGCAACATCAAACAGAACCTGTTCGGCGCCTTTATCTATAATGTGATCGGCATTCCGTTGGCTGCCGGCCTGTTCTATCCGCTTACCGGCTGGCTGCTGGACCCGGTGTTTGCCAGCGCCGCCATGGCGCTGTCCTCGGTGACCGTGGTCACCAACGCCAACCGGCTCCGGTATTTCCGGCTCAGTTGAAGGGGTGCCTCACGAGGGACGGGCGGCGCGCGAGCCAATGGTTATTACTGGCTTTTACGCTTGTTTTTTCTTCGAGGGTGTGCTAGGTGCAGCGTTCCCGTTTGAACCCCCAGAAAAGGAAGGCCATGGACAACCTCTTTGCACGAATCACTTATATTTTCGATCCGCTCCAGACCTTTTATGAGCATGAACGGCTGTACCGCAAAATATCGGTAGCCATGGTCTTTCTGTTTCTGTGCAGCCTGGCGGTTATTGAGTTGAATCGCCAGCATCTCCTGCCCGTCGACCTGGCGGCGATCGTGCCGGTCAACCACTTTTTCGCGGTCCATGCGGCCTTTACCGTTATCCTCATCCTTGAGGTCATCAGCCTGATCTTTGTCCTGCCCTGTTCTTTTTCCCGATCACTGGGCAAGCAGTTCGAAATTCTTTCCTTGATTCTTATCCGTAATGCTTTCAAGGAATTGTCGTATTTTGCCGAGCCGCTCAGTTATCTGGGCAATGAGGAGAGGGTCCTGCATATTCTGGCCAGCGGTTTTGGGGCGCTGCTGGTTTTTGCGCTGCTCGGAGTCTATTACAAGATCCAGAAACGGAGCGAAGAGGATGGCCGCCATATGGATTTATATGGCTTTGTGGCCTCGAAAAAAGCGATTTCCCTGTTGTTGCTGTTCTCGTTTATCCTCATGGGGGGATATTCGGCCTATCAGACCATCGTGGGGGTGGAACATCCGGATTTTCTCCACGGTTTTTATACCCAGCTGATTCTCACCGACATCCTCATCGTCCTGGTTTCCCAGTGCTTTCATCCGTCGGCCAAGATGATCTTCCGCAACTCCGGCTATGCCCTTTCGACCCTGATGATCCGGATCGCCCTGATCGCCCCGGTGTATTACAACGTCCTGCTGGGAACCGCGGCGATGGTTTTCGCGATCCTCCTGACCTTGGCCCACCAGCATCTGTTTCAGCAGCAGAAGATGTGATGGGGGGGCGCTTCTGTGCTGGGGTGGCAGGGAACGCGGGAAACAGGGTCAGGTTGTGCTTGATTGCAAGACTTGACCCTAAAACTTGACCCTAAAACTCGTGCTAAATCTCGTGGTATCAAGCCCTCCCCTTATAGTGAATCAAGGAAGACAGAATACCGGTTGAAGGTTACCTCGCGACTATTCTCTCATTATGCACTGGCCGAATTCACCGGAATGGTGGCCGCAATCACATCGGAATGCAGGCCGTTTTCGCCCGGAATGCGCACCCAACTTTGCTTAATGCACTTTAGACCCACCTGCAGGTTTCTTTTTTGCTCAACTACTTATGCATTCAATCAGGTTTATTGATTGGTTATATCGTTATTCGTAGTGAGTCCAAAGTCTTAATACTTTGACAGCATGTTCTTCTTCAATGACCTGATAGACTAGCCGATGCTGGATATTGATGCGACGAGAGTATGCGCCAGCCAAATCACCCACCAATTTTTCGTAGGGTGGTGGTGTTTGCAATGGATCAACTTTTAATATTTCAAGCAAGCTTTCCGCTTTGCCCTTGAGACCAGCCGCTTTTAATTTTTTCCCATCTTTCTGGGCTTGTTTCGTGAAATACAGTGTCCACATCACCAATCAAGTTTCCGGGAACACTCATCAAGTTTTTGGGTGAGCCCTTCTTTTATAGATTCTCTCATTCCAGGCACAGATAAAAGATAGATGGTTTCATTAATAGCGCTCCAGTCTTCTTCGGACAGGAGTATTGCATTGTGTCTTTTTCCAGTAATAACAATAGGCTGATGCGTCTCCGCAGCTTGATCAATCAGGTTGTAAAGTTTGGCACGTGCTTCCGTAGCGTTTAATGTAATCATTTTACTTCCTCCATGAATCAAGCGTACGCTATTTCGTACTCTTTATCAAGGCTGAATTTTAGGCATAATCAATAATTATACAGATCCTGATACCCCATTAATTAAAATAATAGCCAGAAAGCGGATACGTTTCCCCAGCCGCCGCTATTATCCGTAACTGCTGGGAGGGTCACCGTTGCTCAAGATATTTCATTCCGATTCGTCCTTCCCTTCAGGGGTGTCGGGCGTGCGCAACAGATTGGCCAGTTTTGCGAACGGGTTGTGGGTGGTAATGGGCACTTTTTTCCGGTCGGGATCTTCGGTGGCCAACCATTCGGCGTCCAGGTCGCGGGAGTGTTCGTTGTCATGGCAATAGAGGCACAACATCTCCCAGTTGCTGCCATCGGGTGGATTGTTTTTGAAATTATGGTCTTTATGATGCACCGTCAGTTCCCGTAATTTTTTTCCGGAAAAATCACGGCCGCAGCTGGCGCAGACCCAGGGGAGAATCTTCAATGCCTGCTCTCGATATTCAATTTTCTTCATAGGCTTGTTTCTCGATGTTGTCGATCGTCTCTGTCCCTCCCCTTAGGGCTTTTCCTGGGAGGGCCTCTTCTTAGCCGGGCATCCGATTGAACGGCATTTCAATAATTGGTCCTGATATTCAAGGGTTGTTTTTTTCCTTTTTCCCAGCCTTTTTTTCTTGATCGCCTGCGGCGGGCGGCGGCAGCTGCGGCTGCCATTGGAGCCAGCCCTCTTCGGCGGTTTTAACCAGCGGGAAATGGTGGCCCGGGGCGACTGGCCCCCCTCTTTTCTCATCCTCGGGGGTGGCCAGGGCGACCCCGCCGGTCAGCAGGGCTTCCATGGATTCGGTGCTGACGGTCATGCCGCTCATCACCCCGCCGCTGACTTTGACGCCGCTGGCATTCCAGAATTTGGTGCCGGTGTAGATCAGTTTTGCATAGGGCGGTTCGATATTGGCGAAGAGCCAGACTTCCTGGGCGGTGGGGGAGAGCTGGATGCCGGTGATCTGGCCGACCTTGACCTGTCGGTAAGAGACAGGGCTGCCTTGCTTAAGCGAACCCAGGGTTGGGGATTCCAGCACGATATTGAGGCCGGTGACGGGCTGGGAGGTGTCGGCGGCCAGGGGCACGACCGTGAACTCGGTCTGGGCTGGTCCGGATCCGGCCCGGACATCGACGTAGGCGCCGGAGAGCATGGTTTCAATATGGCGGACGCCGGCGAGGCTCACCTCCGGCCTGACCAGACGCAGGGTGGTGGTCTTGCGGAACAGCCTGGCCATTTCCGGGGGTACGCAGACCTCGGCGTGCACCCCGCTGGTGGTCGGGTCCAGGCGAACGCCGGTCACCTTGCCGAGGCTGATGCCCTGGTATTTGATCTCGGTGTTTTTGGTGATGCCCTCGCCGCTGCCAAAATGGAGGCTCAGGCGCAGGGCGTCGGCATTGATGGCTTCCTGCTGCGACTCATAGAGCACAAAGGGCTGGTCTGCCCGGAGGGGATCGCCTTTGGCTCCGCTTAAAAAGGCGATGCCGCCGTTGAGCAGGGCGTCCAGGGGGGCGGTCTCCAGGTTGACCCCTTGGAGCGAAGCGGTGAATTTAACCCCGGCAAAGGTGTAAAAGCGGGACGAGCCGGTCACCAGGTCGCGGTAGCCGTCGTTCACCAGCAGTTGGATAAGGGTGTCGCGTCGATTCTTCGCCAGATCGAAACCGAGCACCTCGCCCACCTTGATGTTGTTATAGAGCACCGGCGCCCCAACGGTCAGCGGCGGCGCCTTGGCGGTGAGCAGCTGCAGCCGCAGCCCCTTGCGTTCCAGTTCGGGCACGGCCTTGACCGCCTCGCCGTAGGAGTCGAAGATTTTAAAAGTGCTTTCCGCCTCCGCCGGGGGGAGGGCGGTGCCGGACTTCAGCGGCGGATTGGCAAAGGCCACCCCGCCGGCCAGCAGGCTCTGGACCGAGCCGAGATTGACCTGGAGCCGGGAGAGGCTGGCATCGACCTTGACGCCGCCTGCGTTCCAGAACACCGTTTTTTTGTTGATCAGTTCCTGATAGGGATGATGCAGCAGCAGGCGAATCTGCACTGCCTCGCCCTTGGGGGCGAGGGTGAGTCCGGTGACCTCGCCGACCGCGATCTGCTTGTAGAGCACCGGCGCGCCGATAGCCAGCCCGCCGCTGTCCGGGGCGACCAGGGTATACTGGGTGCCGGGGCGGATGGTGGGTTTGGCCATGGGGGTCGTTTCTTCGACAAAGCGATCCTGTGGTTTGCCCTCGCCGATTTCAAAGGTGATGAACGGTCCGGTGAGCAGGGTCTCCAGGTGCTTGATCCCGGTGATGTTCACCTCCGGGCGAACGATCCAGAACCGGGTGCGCTCTTTAAGAATAACTTCTGCCCGCGGGTCGAGGAGCAGGGTGGCGGTGACCGTGTGAAATTGGTCATTGTTGATGTCGATATTCTTGACCACCCCGGTCTTGAGGCCCCGGTACATCACCTTGGTCTTGCCGGCCACGATGCCTTCGCCCGAGGCCAGCTGCAAGGTCATGCTGATCCCGTATTCGGCATCCTCGAAATCTTTATGGAGCTTGAAGGTGCTGCGGTTATCCGCCGGCTCGGTCTGTTCCTGGGACGGCGGGGTGGCGCAGGTGATGCCGCCGTAGATGAGCGAGGCCAGCGACTCGACATTGACGGTCAGGCCGCTTTGGACATCGCCGGTCAGGCTGAGGCCGCTGGCGTTCCAGAAGCGGGTGCCGGTGTGGATCAAATGGGCGAACTTGGCGTCAATAAAGGCTTTAAGCACGATCTTGCCGTTGTCCTGGAGGCTGTAGTCTTCCAGGTAGCCGATCTGCAGATTTTTGGTATAGATGTTGGAGCCGCGCTGCAGTGAGTACAGGGTGTCGGTCTCCAGGGTGATGTGGAGGCCCGGGGTGGAGGTGTCCAGGGAGGGCTGTTCGGTCAGCCCTTCGAACCGGCTGGCTGAACTGGTCGAACCGCCTTTGCGCATGCCGATGTAGGCGCCGCCGAACAGGGTGTCCAAGCCGCTGATCCGGCCGGCCGAAACTTCCGGCCTGACCACCCAGAAGGTGGTGTCTTCGACCAGGGCGCTCCGGGTCTGGCGTTCCATGGTGATAACCAGGTTAACCCCCTGCATCCCCTCGTCGACCTCCAGCCGTTTGACCGTGCCGACGGGAATCCCTTTGACGATGACCTTGGTTTTACCCGGGGTGATGCCGGTGGCGTCCTGGAAATGCACGGTAATCTCGACCCCGGCATCCCGGATGGTGGTGTAGAGCAGCCAGCCGCCGATGCACAGGGCGACCAGCGGCAGAATCCAGATGGGAGAGATGCTGCGGCGTTTGCGAATGAGCGGTTTTTCCATGATTTATTGTTGATTTGAAGCGACGCTGGCCGCGTCCCAGAGCAGTCGAGGGTCAAAGCTCAAGGCCGCGAACATGGTCGAGAGGACGACGCCGGTGAAATAAAAAGCCGCCGGGGCGGCATGGATGGAACTCAAGAAACCGAACTGGGCCAGGGCGCAAAGCAGGGTGATCACAAAGATGTCGAGCATCGACCAGCGACCGATGTATTCGATGTACCGGAACATGATGGCTTTGTGGCGCAACCAGCTGTGCCAGCGGAAATGGATGGAAAGCAGGATGATGACCAACCCGATAATTTTAAACAGCGGCACCAGGATCGAGGCGATGAAAATCACCAGGCCGATGCCGTAGGACCCCTCGCGAAAGAAATAAAGGATCCCGTCCATAATGGTGGAACGGTCGGGGACACCGAAGGATTCGACTTCCATGATCGGCAGCAGGTTCGCCGGAATCGTCAACAGGCAGGCGGTTAGGAGCAGGGCCCAGGTGCGGGTGATGCTGTTCACCTTGCGGGGATGCAGCGAATGGCCGCAGCGGGGACAGTGTTCGCTGCCGGATAGGGCGGGGTATTCGGATGGCAGCAGCTTGTGGCAACTGTGGCAGAGGAGAAAGGCGCTGGCCTCCGGCATCTTTTTCGGC
>CAIMMA010000448.1 GCA_903842475.1 uncultured bacterium | reverse complement strand
CTGCCAGAGGGGCCTGCAAGGTGTCCAGCAGGGTTGCATAGGGCAGATCGCTGTCTGTTCTGATTCCGGTGTCAATGTCTTGGGCAATGGCCGCCAAGTGGTCCAGGCCCAGTTGCAGTAGGGTTCCCTTGAGCGTGTGCGCAACTTTGGCCAGGGCGGGGCGATCCTCCTCCTGGATGGCCTGCATTGCCTTGGCCAGGTTGTCGGCCAGACTCATTTGCGCCGCGCACAGCAGCCGGTTGATCTGCTCGGATCGTAAACCGGTGGCCGCCTGGAGATGGGCGGCCATCTCCTGCCAGGAAATTTGCGCACAGGCGGGCTGTGCCTGCGTGCCGGGCACGGTTGCCGGGTTCACCTGGTCGCCGGGCACCTGTGTCGGATTGTGCGCCGCCAGCGCCAGGAACACTTCGGTCAGCTGCGCCGGGTGAAAGGGTTTGGTGATATATCCGTCCATGCCGGCTTCCAGGCACCGTTCCCGGTCGCCCACCATGGCATGGGCGGTCATGGCCACAATCGTCACGTGTGCGTTTGCCAGTTGTCCGCCAAGCGCGGGAATGAGATCATCTGGCACATCTTGGGGAAACGGCGTGCCGTTTTCCAGGGCACGAATGATAGCGGTGGTGGTCAGGCCGTCCAGCAGCGGCATCTGCACATCCATCAGGATGACATCAAAACGTTCCTGGGTGAGCAGCCGCAGTGCTTCAAAACCGTTGTCGGCGGTACGCACGTGGTGCTCTTTTTCCAGCAGCATCCTGGCTACATCGCGATTCACCGCATTGTCATCCACGACCAGGATACGCAGGCCACGGACGATCTGGGCGGGAGCCCCTGGCTGGCCTGGCGACAGGTCGGGCAGAGGTCCGTCCCAGGGCGGGAGGTCGATGAGGCAGTGGAACGTGCTTCCCTGGTTGAGCAGGCTGTCGACCCAGAGGGTGCCACCCATCAGGGAGGTCAGCTGCCGGCTGATGGCTAATCCCAGGCCGGAACCTCCATATCTTCGCGCGTAGGTGTTGTCAACCTGCTCAAAGCTATTGAAAACTTCTTCAAGTTTATCTGGAGGAATCCCGATGCCGGTATCGGTAACCCGCAAATGCAGTGCGGTCTTACCGGCAATGCATCGGTCTGCGGCCAATTCGACCCCAATGGTGACCGAGCCGCTGATCGTGAATTTGATGGCATTGCCCACCAGGTTCAGCAGGATCTGTTTGAGGCGAAATTCGTCGCCGACATAGGCCGCCGGAAGCTCCGGCGCCATGACGACCTCGAGCCCCAGCCCCTTTTCAGCGGCCGGGGTCTGCATGGTGGTGACGATGGTTTCCAGAAGGTGGGCAAGCCGGAAGGGTTGGCTGTTGAGCTGCAGCTGGCCTGCTTCGATTTTGGAAAAATCGAGAATGTCATTGAGAATGCCCAGCAGGCTTTCCGCCGATTGCTGAATCGCCTGGAGGAATCGCTGCTGTTGTTCTCCCTCACGCGATTCCATGGCCAGGTGGGTCATGCCGAGGATTGCATTCATCGGCGTACGGATTTCGTGGCTCATGTTGGCCAGGAACTGGCTCTTGGCACGGTTGGCCGCCAGGGCCTCTTCCGCCCGTTTTTGATCGGTAAGGTCGTTGCCCAGGCTGGCGGTGCCGATGATGCGGCCCCGGTCGTCATGCAAAACGGTGTTGCTCCAGGCAATCAGTCGTGGTTCGGCCGTTCTGGTGATGATCGCATTCTCATACGTAACCGGTACGATCTCCTCCTCAACGGCGGCGGCAAAAACCGCCTTGACCTGGGCACGATCGACCTCGGGCAGGAAATAATCGAACCAGTTTTTCCCAAGCACTTCGGTTCGCTGCCAGCCGGTCATTTCAAGGAGATAGTCATTGCAGAAAGTGATATTGCCTTGCAGATCAAGCATGATCGCAATCTGTTTGACGTTGGACAACATGTCGCGGAAACGTCGTTCCGATTCCAGGAGCGTGGTTTCGGTCCGTTTACGTTCGGTGATGTCCCGGCAAATCGACAGGATTGCGGGTTGCGCCTCCCAGATGATTTGGCGCGCATTCACCTCGACAAAGATAGGGGTGCCGTCTTTGCTGTGATGCACAGTTTCAAACGAGAGTTCGCCATGTTCCATTAACCGCTGCATTCTGTCGGGCACCAGTTGCGCCTCTGCCGGCGAATCCAGCTGGCCAACGGACAGGGCGGTCAGCTCTGCAAAGGTATACCCCAGTCGTTTGCAGGCGGTGAGATTGACCTCCTTTATCCATCCCTGCACATCGTGGACAAAAATTGCATCGTTGACGCTGTTAAAGAGCAGGCGGTATTTTTCTTCACTCTGCCGTAAAGCCTCTTCCGTCCGTTTGCGCTGGGTGATATCGCGAATGATGCCGACGGTGTGGCGGCTCCCACGGACAGGAAGGACGGAAAGCGACAGTTCGATGGAGATCTCATGGCCTGTTTTATGGCGGGATTCCAGTTCAAGGGTGGTGCCGATGGCATCCCCTCGCCCTGTTTTCAGAAAGTTGGCGATGGCGGCGGCGTACCTTGCAAAGTAGCGCTGCGGCGCCAGGAGCCGGTGCAAGTCCGTCCCGATCGCTTCTTGATCGGTGTATCCGAAGATGCGCTCAGCCGCGGGATTCCAATAGGTGATCAGACCCTGCTGGTCCATCATGACAATGGCGTCCTTGGCAGAGTCGCTCAGAGTGCGTATCCGGGCCTCACTCTGTCGCAAGGCTTCCTCAGTTTGCTTGCTTTTGGTGATGTCGCTGATGACCACACGGTCTTCAGAGGCGCCGTCGGTCCGTGGAGCAGTAGCCATGACCAGCTTGGCCCAGAAGATGGTCCGATCCGGTTGCACCATCCGCAGATCGCAGGTAGAGGGACCGGCCGTGTCGCCGTGTTGGAGGCGATGCCGGTAGTAGGTATCCTGGTCTTCCTGCAGGATGAAGCGGTGGAGCGGCTGCTTGATCAATGCTTGTCGGTCCATCCCCAGCAGTGTGGCTGCCGTGAGATTGGCTTCCTGGATGGCGCCTTCCTTTGAAAGGGTGACATACCCCACCGGCGCCATATCGTAGAGGTCGAAATAGCGGGCCTTGGTTTCGTCAATTTTTTGGTGCGCGCTGCGCAGTTCTTCGTTCTGCATCTCCAGCTCAATCTGGTGGGTGCAGAGTTCATGGATGACATGCTCGATTTCTTTGGGCGAGATATCCTTGCAGTTCCCCTGTTCCAGTAATGCTTTCCGAGCCATCTTCTCGGCTCGCTGCCGCAGTTCGCCGGGTTGGTGCTTTCGATGCTCCGAGTTCGACATGCAATTTTTCTCTGGGTCAGTAGGCCATGTTTTTGCCCGGCAATTGCAATGGCCAGGCGATGATCCTTTCAATAAGAAAACTGTAACAAGGGGCTGCCGAAATACTATCCGTTTCTGTTTAGGTTGTGAACTTATTCTTGGTGGTACCTGTCAGATTGTCGTGAAAAAACATTGGAATGAGCGAATCGGTCAGGGGTATTTTTCGCCCCTGGCGCAGAAAATACACGCTGCAGCTGCCTGAGCAACGTCGGGCCGGGATAGGTTAACCGGGAAAAGTCCGCATGCCGAAATTGGCAGGCCAGTTACCGGGTATCTTCGAGAGTCGCCGCCATACCTGAGAAACGGGAAAAGTGATCCGCTGCACCTTTTCTGGGCAAAGCATGGTAGAGTGGTTTCCGGACAGGGAGGGCATTGCGAGTGCTGCTTGGCGGGTGAGCCATCACTGCCCGCGCAAAGCCCTATCGTTCCCGGTGAGCTGCGGAAGGACGCGTTGACCGGATGTACCTGATTTTACGATGAGCAGAGGAAAACATTATCTATGACTACTATGGAACCACCAAAAGCATGCCAGGCATTTAACAGGCTGAACCCTGATTGTATCCTGGAGCAAGTCGAATCGGCCTTGGGCATAGCCTGCACCAACCTGTGTCGGCCCTATAACAGTTATATCAATCGTGTGTATGAACTGGAAGATAAAGACGGCAACGGCATGGTTGTCAAATTTTATCGACCCGGACGATGGTCACCTCAAGCCCTGCAGGATGAACATGATTTTCTGTTGGAACTGGCCGCGGAGGAGATCCCGGTCATTGCCCCGCTGCCCTTGCAAAAAGGCGGAACGCTCGGGCAGTATGGAGACATGTATTTTGCGGTCTACCCGCGTAAAGGGGGGCGGTGCGTCGATGAATTCAGTGACGACCAATGGTTGGCCATCGGCCGTCTGCTCGGGCGTACCCACATGGTCGGGGCGAAAAAGACGGCGCGGGATAGAGCCCGGATGCACCCGGCGGTGACCACCACGGCCCAGGTCGATTTTATCAGGAAAAGCGGCCTGGTTCCGGAGGATCTGATCGGGGCCTATAGTCAGATTACCGGGAAAATCATTGCCGAAATCGAGCCGTTGTTTGCAGGCGGCGAATCGATCCGGATACATGGCGACTGTCATACCGGCAATCTCATTTACCGTCCGGGCGAGTCTTTTTTCCTGATTGATTTTGATGACATGGTGCTGGGGCCTCCGGTTCAGGATATATGGATGCTCCTGCCCGGGCCCCTTGAGGATGCCTTCGTCGAAGTGGATCTGCTGCTTGAGGGCTACGAGACCTTCAAGTCGTTTGATCGGTCCAGCCTTCGTTTGATCGAGCCGCTGCGGGCCATGCGTTTCATCCACTATTCCGCCTGGTGCGCGCATCAAGTGGTTGAGGATGGATCGACCAGCGTGATCCCTGATTTCGGCTCCCGTTTTTATTGGGAGTCGGAGATCGATGATTTGGTCGACCAGCTGGCACGCATCAAGGCCGGCGGCCGGCCGGTCGGGAACACGTTTTAGGGGCAGCCTCCTGCCGGGGAATGGTTTGCCGCGATCTTGCCCCGGTCGGCATCTCAGTGACCGCAAGTGATCGCGTTTAAAAAAAACTTTCGCAACCATGCGGCATCAGGTAAAGTTTTTGATTGTTTCCGATTGTGGGCAAGCAGAATATCCGGTTGCTTGGCGCCGACCCCTTGGGCCTCGAAGACTGCGGCCCGCCCGTCTGAAGAGAATAATTATTTAAGAGCAGGAGAATGTACCATGCGCAAGATTTGCAGGTTTGTCGTTTACGCCGCCTTCGCGGTCGCTTTGACCGGTTGCGGCACGACCACGATCAGTCCCAGCTATACCTCCACCAACCCCGAGTTGATGCGTATCGGCGGCGAAACGCCGGGCAACAAGGAACCGGAGCAGCTCCATTTAGGGTCCTATTGCCTCCAGGTGCTGGATAAATGGAAAGCCGACGGTAAAACGCCGGATGGTCAGATGATCTGGACCAAGGACAGTTTCCGTAAGGTTACTCCTTGTAAGTGAGGTCCGGTGTTGCGGAGGCATGGGCCGATCTGCGCCGTTCATTCTTGAACACTGATCGTGTTGTATGTCACTGTGGTAAACCCCTCCATTGCCCGGCAGGCCTGCTGCATTCTCCGGGATCAAATGCCCGTCAAGGTTCGGTGGGCTCCCTTCGCCGGCTTCCGGGTACGCACTGTTTTTTCTGAATAAATCGGCCTTTAGGAATTGGCTGGTTCCCGCTCTTTTTCCCCCGAGCAGTATTTCTCGTCCAATGCACCCGTCTACTCCGTGTCCGTCGATCTGTCCCGTGGTTGGCTGCCGTAGCTATGGTTTATCGCAGCATTTCCGGCTGGAAGACCATCATGCCGCCCAGCCCGATCAGCACCACGCTGCCGATGAGCCGGCAATGGCCGGCGTAGCGCTGACCCAGGCTGGTGTCCAGCGCCAGGACCGCCAGGCTGAAGATGATCAGGTCGTCGAGCATGAAAAAGAAATCGTAGAGCAGCAGGTAGCCGTAATATTCGAACCGCGGCAGATTTTGTAAACTCAGGGTGTGGGTGAAGATCGCCGGCAGGGCGGCCGAGCAGGCGAATTCGATGGAATTGACGATGAAGGCCAGGGCAATGATGCCGAACACCGAAAAAAAGGTGAGCGGCGTCTGGACGATGCGCTCGATTCGGCCCCTGGTTCTTTGCCGGGAGACTGGGTCCCCGACGGTGCATGCCAGCTGGCCTTTGGCCTGTAGATATTCTCGGGTATTGAGCATGCCGACACCCATCGCCCCCAGCCCGATGATCAGGGTGAGGGGACGAAGATAGCCGAGGATAAGAAAAACATTGAGCCAGGCGGTCATGAAGAGAAAATAGAGAATGGCCGAACTGGCGACAAAGGTGCCGACCAGCAGCCAGATTTTGCGGCGGTCGTTGAGGCTGACGATCAGTGAGATCAGGTAGGCCAGCACCCACATAGCGCAGGGGTTGAATCCGTCCACCAGGCCGAGGAGGATCGCCAGGGCCGTCAGGGAGTAGTCGGCCGGATGGAGTGTGCCCAGCAAGGGCAAGGTCAGATGCGTCTGCCCCTTGATGGTGCGCTTGACTTTCGGGACCAGGGCGGGGTCGTTGGTCAGCAGGGCGCGGATGGCCTGCTCGATCTCTTGGCCTGTGGTCTCCGCTGACTCGAAACCGTTGATCACCACCTTGCCGATGAAGGTCATGGGCACGCCGATGTCCGTGGACGGGAGACCCCTTGCGGTCAAAGAGTCGGTGAGCAACCCGATGTTCTCAGGGATCGAGGTGTCGTGGAACGTCCAGGGGACTTCCGGGTATTTGGTTTGGAGAGAAGGGATGAGTGCTTTCTGCTCGCGGCAGTGGGAGCATTGGGGGTGGAAGAAAAAGGCAATCTGTGGTGTCGACGGGACGATTTGCCGGGGATTGCGGTGTTCGTTGACGAAAAGGGTGACGCCGAGCAGGAGAAGGCCGAAGACCAAGGTGATGCGGAAGGAATCGGTGGCAATATCCTTAAGCCATTTCGGAGTTTTGAGAAAGGCTGGAAGGTCCATGTTGCCTCTCCTCTGTTGGTTCGTTGCCTAAGTACGATGCAGCCGTTGCTGGGTGCCAATGGTTTCCCGGGCAAATATCGGGCGCTGTCCGCGCTGCCTTTTTTTCACGGTCCGGGGACCAGGGTTTTTTTATACCCCCTGTAGGGGACCGATGCATACCCCAGGCTGTGGTAGAAGGCCGGCGCCTTTTGCCGGGTGCGCGCGGAAACCAGCATGAT
>CAIMMA010000447.1 GCA_903842475.1 uncultured bacterium | reverse complement strand
TTATCCGGTACGACAACAACCACCTTGTCGCCCTCCTTCTCCTTCCCAGCCTGGGGCGCCGCAGGTGGTGGTAATGCCAAGCCTGCCCCCTCGATGTTGATCAGGGGCGCTGGAGCGTTCACCTCGACCGCCTTTTTTTCCGGCTCTCGCTTGGGTGCGCGTAACGATACGTAATACACCAGGATGCCAAACAGGCAGACCAGGGCGCAGGAAACCAGATAGAGTGGCCATTTTCGCATCTTCACCACTTCCGCCTTGGGGGGAGTGAGGCTGTTCGGGCTGTTCACTTGCTTGCCTCCAAGGTAGAGAACCCGGCTTCGGGCCGACCTTCGGCCGTGTACACGCGACTGAAGGCACGGCTGCCCGTGGCTTCTGCAATTTTGAGGTTAAGGTACCAGGCCTTGCCGGGTTCCAGCTCATCCAACACATAGGCAACCTGGACAGACGCTGACAGCGTGGGTGTGGTCGCTGGATCCAGCGTGAACCCTTTGCCGCGCAGGCTTGTTTCCAGAGCCTGGCCGAAACCGGATGGTTCGGATTTGGGCACGGCCAGATGGAGCGTGGTTCTGCCTGGAGGGTAGAGGTTCGCCAGGCAGACCGCCGCATCTGCGGCGATAATCTGCAAGGCGGCATCTTTGGGAGGCTTGCCCACGAATGAGGAACCGGCCGTGCGATTGGCGCAGCCAACGAGGCCAACAAGGCCAACGAGGATGAGCAACAGGATCATGATTCGTTTCATTTTCCGGTCCTCCGGATCTCCACAACCTCCTGATCTCCTCCGACACCAGCGACCAGGGCGATAACGTCAAAAAGTCCGTCGACCATGAGGGTCAGATCCTGGACGCGATAATTGACCAGCACATCTTTGCCGCTTTTGCGCACCAGCAGCACCGGCATTTCCCCAGATCTGGCTATTTGCGGCAATTGAATGTAGGTTTTTCGGTTATCGTCGTAGACCCGCTCAGGTTTCCATGAGGCATGGCCATCAATCTCGTAACGGAAGTTCAGCTTGGCGAGATCAACGCTCTTGCCGGTCGCGTCGGCGTTGGACTTCCATTGCTTGTCCTTCTCCTCCTGTTCTTTCTTCTGGGCCGCCGCGCGTTTCAGGGCGTCGTTGTACACGAATCCTATATACGGTGTGTGGCCCGTGGTTTGGGACACCAGCCGCAGGTGGTACACCCGCCGATCCGTGGTCACCACCGCGCTCGATTCCAGGCCCGCGTCAACCGGCTTGATGAATAAATGGGTGGTGTCGCCGGCCGTGCCTGACTCCATCAGCCAGCGGGCCGAATCTCCCACCACGATTTCATTCATTTTCTCGCCGGATTCGAGTTCCACATCGCATACCTGCATCGGGGCCGCGATAATGGTCGGCTGGCTTGCACCATGCACATACACCAGCTTGCCGCCGGCCATGAACGGCTGGATGTCGTTCCTGGCCCACTGCCCGGAAAGCTGCAGCGCCTTCTTTTCCTTGACTGTCAACGGCATACCGGTGGGCAAGGGAGGATTGGGGTCGGTGGCCGCCGATACCTGGACAGCAAACAGCAAAATCGCCACTACAAGTTTTTTCTTCATAGTCTCCTCAACGCTTGG
>CAIMMA010000446.1 GCA_903842475.1 uncultured bacterium | reverse complement strand
TCCACCTCAAACGGCCCGACCATGTGACCGGCGGTTTTGATGATGTCGTCGGCTCGGCCGATGAACCAGTAATAGCCGTCCACATCGCGCCTGGCGAGATCGCCGGTGAGGTACCAGTCACCGACAAAGCATTTGCGGTAGCGCTCGTCCTCGTGGAGATACCCGCGGAACAGGGACGGCCAGCCGGTGCGCAGGGCCAGTTCGCCCTCGATCTCGGGACCTTCGATCCGCACCTCGTCTGCTCCGGTCCGGGTGACGATGGCGGCCTCCACCCCCGGCAGGGGGCGGCCCATTGAACCGGGGCGGATCTCCAGGGCCGCGTAGTTGGCGATCATGATGCCACCGGTTTCGGTCTGCCACCAGTTGTCGTGGATCGGCAGGCCGAGGACGCGCTCGCCCCAGACGATCGCTTCCGGATTGAGCGGTTCGCCGACGCTGTGCACCAGCCGCAGGGCCGAGAGATCGAAGCGCTGCCGCAGCGCCACCGGGGCGCGCATCAGCATGCGGATCGCGGTCGGCGCTGTGTACCAGACGCTGACCCGCTGTTCCTCAAGAATGCGGTACCAGCGTTCCGGATCAAAGTCGGCCTCGTCGACGATGCAGGTGTTGCCGTGGAGCAAGGGGGCGATGATGCCGTACGAAGTCCCGGTCACCCAGCCCGGATCGGCGGTGCACCAGAAAATGTCCCCGGGGTGGAGGTCGAGCACATAGCGGCCGGTGATGTAATGGGTGAGCACGGCCTGGTGCACATGGATCGCGCCTTTGGGCATGCCGGTGGTGCCGCTGGTGAAATGGAGGATGGCCATGTCCTCGGGATCGGTGGGCGGGATGGTGAAGGTTTCGGCGGCCTTGGCCATCAGCCGCGGCAGCGAAAGGACGCGCGCATCGAGATCCTGCTCCCGGTCGACCAGGAGCACGGTGCAGAGCTCCGGCAGCCGCTGCAGCAGGCTGGCCACTTTTTTGGTGTATTGCCGTTCGGTGGTGACCAGGATTCTGGCGTTGCCACGCTCCAGTCGTTGAAAGATCGGTTCCGGTCCGAAAGCGGAAAAGAGGGGACAGAAGACGTTGCGGTTTTTCAGGGTGCCGAAAAACATCGGATAGAGGGTGGGGATCCTGCCGGCCAGCCAGAATACACGTTCGCCTTTGGTCATCCCTAAGGTGCCGAGCAGGTTGGCAAACCGATTACTGTTCGTTTTCAGCGCCGCATAGGTCAGGTCCGTGGTGGTGCCGTCTTTGCCCAGGCAGCGTATGGCCACCTGCGCGCTTCGGGGACCGGCGGCATGCCGATCAACCGCTTCATGGGCGATATTGAGCCCCCCTTCGTCCGGCAGGCCGTCGAATTCCCGGCGAACCTGCTCCCACGAGAATGCGGCGCAGGTCTGCTCGTAATCGAGGAGATGGGGGCGAATCGGCATGGATTCGACAGTTTTCTTGATTGGGAGGGAACGCATGGAGACCTCCTGTCGTCAAGGGCGGCTTCCCCGGATGCACGATGGGGGGATGCTGAAATATGCTGGTAATATGACCAGGATCCGGTGAAAAGACAATGAGGGAACATGAGGTATTTAATGGGTATTTTAAATGTCCATGGATTGCGGAGCGGCTTGCCGCGCCTCCTGGCGCCGAGAGCCGGGACCGGCGCCCAGCGGGGGCTTCGGAGCAATCGGCAGGGGGCAGGGAGGAATAAGGCGTGCAGCAGGCCCCTCAACGCTGAGGGGCCATTGCGGCCGGAGGGCGAAGCTTGGTTGAGCGCTTTATTGGGCGGTTGCGGCCTCGGTCTGGAGGACGCTGTTGATGGGCAGGAGTACCGTGAAGGTCGCGCCTTCTCCCGGCCGGCTCTGGACCCGGATTTCCCCTTGGTGGTTTTTGACGATGCCGTAACTGACCGACAGCCCCAGCCCGGTCCCCTTGACGGTCGGTTTGGTGGTGTAGAAGGGCTGGAAAATCCGCTCCATATTTTCCGGTTGAATGCCGATGCCGGTGTCCTTGATCGCCACCGCCACCTGGTCGTCCTCCTGCCGGGTGCTGATGGTGATCACCCCGCCGGGCTGAATGCAGGCATCCACCGCATTGGTCAGCAAATTGAGCAGGACCTGCTTGATCTGGTCGGGGACCACGAATATCTGCGGCAGTCGAGGGGCGTAGTCGCGCACCACGGTTATCCGTTTGCTGTTCATATCGCTTTTGTGGAGCAGCAGCAGGGACTCGATGGTTTTATGCACATCCATGGCCAGAATCCGGCCGGAGCTCGGACGGTTGAAATCCTGGAGGCTGCGGATCAATTCCTTGATCCGGTCACTTTCAGCGATGGCCGCATCCAGCAGTTCCCGGTCCTCGTCTTCCAGAATGGCCCGTTTTTTCAGACCTTTGAGGATGGAGAGAATGCCCTGGAGCGGATTGTTGAACTCATGGGCAATGGAGGCGGACAATTTGCCGATGGCCGAGAGTTTTTCCGCATGCAGATATTGCCGCTGGGTTTCCTGGAGTTCGCGGGTTCGTTGTTCGACCCGCCGTTCCAACTCTTCCTTGGCGGCATTAAGCCGTTCTTCCTGCCATTTGCGATAGGTGATATCCTCGTAGGCTCCCAGGACGCCGATCACTTGCCCATTGGCATCGAGCAGCGGCACCTTGGAGGTGGACAGCCATATTTTTTGCCCCTCGGGGGTGGTCTGCATTTCTTCGTAATGCAGTTTGGGTTGTCGCGACGTCATGACTTCGACATCATCCCGGCGATACAGGTCGGCCTGATCTTTCCAGGCCAGGCGGTAATCGTCGGTGCCTATCAGATCGTCCGGGTTCCGATACCCGGCATCCTGGGCGAACAGTCGGTTGCAGCCTAAAATTTTCGATTGCCGGTCCTTCCAGAAGAGGCGAACCGGGATGGTGTCCAGGATCAGTTCCAGAAATTTATGGGCATTTTTAAACTGCTGCTCACTCTGCCGCAGCGCCTCTTCCATGTGCCGCCGCGCGGTGATGTCGCGAACGGCAACTAAAAGAACCCGTTGTCCCAGCAAAGGGATCGTCCGGGCGGTTATTTCAACCGGGAAAACGGTTCCGTCCTTTTTGCGATGCAGGCGCAGAGGAATGGTGACGATCCGGTCGTCGATGGTCCGTGCCTCCTGGATGCGACGGTTGGTTTCTTCCGGCTCCGCCGACAACTCCTCGCTTTTCTTAGCGAGCAGTTCCTCTTCCTCATACCCATAGAGTTCGGAGGCCCTTTGGTTGGCTTTGAGAATCAGAGCCGTGTCGGTGGATATCAGGAAAAGGGCGTCGGCTGCCGAATCAAACATGCGGCGATACCGCTCTTCACTTTCGCGCAGGGCGTTTTCGAACTTTTTATGCTCGCTGATGTCGCTCAGGACGATTCCGCAGGCAGCTTGCCCATCGAGCTGCACAATGGTTTTCTGCAACAGATGCGCCCAGAAGCGGGTGCCGTCCGGTCGGGTGATCCGGAGTTCGCATGTTCGTAATTCGCATGGGCAGGTTGCTGGGGCCGGCTTGGAGTTGAGGTAGTAGCGATCCTGGTCTTCCTTGAAGATGAACCGGGAAAATGGCTGCCCGGCCAGCTGGCCCCGATCCACGCCCATCATGGTCGAGGCCGTGAGGTTGGCCTCGACAATCAGCCCTTGGGTGGAGATGGTCAAATACCCCGCCGGAGCCAGGTCGTAGAGATCGAAATAGCGCATCCGGGTGGCATCGAGTTCGTTTTGAATCCGACGCAGCTCTTCGTTCTGCATTTCCAGTTGGATCTGCTGCACATGCAGTTCGTGAACGGTGGTTTTGATTTCTTCAGGCGACAGTGCCGCGATATATGCAGACGTCGGTGCTCTTTCCCGGGCCATCGCTTCCGCCCTTTTTCGCAGTTCGGCCGCCTGGTCGCCTTGCTGATGCGTATCGGTCATGCAATATTCTCCTGTAGTCAACCCGTGAGACCATCCGGTCGTTCGGTGGTCGCGACGGCATAGATCTGGCCGGCTTTGTTCATCAGGGCGGTGGCGGTTACCCGGACATCCACGACCGAGCCGTCCTTGGCGATTCGTTGGCTGCGATAGGGTTCGAGCCGTTGCGCCTGACTCAACTGCTGTATCATGGCCTGGGTTGCCTCTCGAAGGGTTTCGGGAATCAGGTCGCGGATGTTCATGGTCAAGGCCTCGGCCTCGCTCCAGCCGTACAGCCGCGCTGCCGATGGATTCCAGGCCAGGATGCGGCCGGTCAGATCCTGTACCGTGATGGCATCAAAGGCGTCCTGCACCACCACGGCCAGGCGGAGCAGCGCCTCCTGGGCGGTCTTCAAGTCGGTGGTGTCGACAAAGGTGATGACCGCGCCTTCGATCACGTTTTCAAGGGTGCGATAGGGTTGGATGCGCATGGCGTACCATCGGCCCTCGGCGGTCTGCACCTCGATCTCCTGATGCGCCAGCGTGCTCAGCACGGTTTCCAGGTCGGCAACCAATCGATCGTAGCCCACCAGTTTGAAGGCGAGGTCCCCCACCGGACGACCCACATCGCTGGGGATCAGTTTGATGATCCGGGTGGCGGCGGGGGTGAAACGCAGGATGCGCAACCGGTGATCGACAAAGATGGTGCCGATGCCGGTACCGGCCAACAGGTTGTTCATGTCGTTGTTGGCCTGCGACAAATCGACCACCTTGGTCTGCAGTTCGGTGTTGACCGTGGACAGCTCTTCGTTGACCGACTGCAGTTCCTCCTTGGAGGTTTCCAGTTCTTCGTTGGTGGATTGCAGCTCCTCGTTGACCGATTGCATCTCCTCGTTGGCGGATTTGAGTTCTTCGTTGGAGGCTTCCAGTTCCTCATTGGCGGTATGCAGGTACGCATCCTTGGTCAGCAGTTCCTGCTGGAGTGCGGCGATGCACGTTTCGGCCTCGGTGGCCTCCAACCCTTCGATGGCAGGCAGGGTGAGGGGTTGCCTCTGTTCGGCGGCGAGGTGGGGGGCGTCTTCCAGGATGACCAGGAAGCAGTGTTCTTCGCCCAGCTCGGAACCGTTGGTCGCCACCGGGCTGATCGTCAGATTGACGCAGGTGTAGTCGCCGTTGGTTTTCACCCGCAGGCCGGTACGCCGGACGCGTTCTTTTTTCCCGGCGGCTTGATGCAGGGCGCTGACCAGATCACGCTGCAATCCTTCCCGGGCCATTTTGCAGATGTTATTGATGCCGACCTCGCCGGGGGTCGGTTCCAGATACATTCCGGTGCGTCCGTGCAGGTAAAGAATATCGCCCGAGCGGTTAACCAGGGCGGCGGCCGGGGCGATCTGCTGGAGGATCGCCTGTTCGGTCAGATCGCGCAGCGGCGGCTTGACCGGTGTCGGCCTGGGGTCGTCGGTGGTCCGGGGCAGTTTGTTGTTCATGGGTATAGTCGGAAGTAAAAGGCGATTGAGGACCACGCGTTGAGCGCTTTGGGTGGCTTGTTTGCGCTGATATATTTTTAATTTTCGGTCGAGCACGGAAAACAGGTCCCCTAGATCCCCAATGGTTTCCGAGGTGCCGAGCACCAGCAGGCCGGAGGGGTTCAGGGCATAGTGGAACAGGAGCAGGAGTTTTTTCTGTAGTTCCGGGCCCAGGTAAATGAGCAGGTTGCGGCAACTGATCAGGTCGATCTTGGAGAAGGGCGGGTCTTTGATCACATCCTGCTCGGAAAAGATCAGCAGGTCGCGGATGGATTTATGGATCCGGTAAGTGTTGCTGTGGGGATCAATGGTGAAAAAACGCGCCAACCGTTCCGGGGTGATATCGGCGGCGATGCCAGCCGGATAGCAACCGGCCCGGGCCGTGGCAATGGCACGGCTGTCGATATCGGTGGCAAATATCTGGAGGTGGATGGCCTGGTTGCGTGCCTCCATGCGCTCATGGAGCAGGATGGCGAGGGAATACGCTTCCTCGCCGGTGGAGCACCCCGGAATCCAGATGCGGATTGCGGCATTGGCCGGCAGGTCGGTAAAGAGTCGGGGAAAGGCCTGTTCCTCGATGGCCTGGAAGGCTTCGGGGTCGCGGAAAAACCGGGTGACCCCGATCAGCAGGTCGCGAAAGAGCCGTTCCACTTCTGCCGGTATCTGCTGCATGAGTTTTACATAGCCATCCAGAGTCTCGATCTGGTGCAAAGCCATGCGTCGTTCGATGCGCCGGTAGATGGTGCTGGGTTTGTATTGGGAGAAATCGTGACCGGTCTGGGCGCGCAGCAGGATGAACACCTTTTGCAGGGAATTTTCTTTGGTCAATACCGGTGCGGCAATGATGGGCGGATGTTTGCCAAAGGCATGGGCGACATACGATTTGAGTTGGCCGAACATTTCGGCGGGGGAGAGTTCGTAATCCACCAATCCGGTGGCAATGGCGCTGCACGGCATGCCCTCGTATTCGGCGGAGGCGGGCCGCTGGGCCATGACCAGGCCGCCCTCGCCCTTGATGGCCCGCACCCCCTGGGCGCCATCGCTGCCGGTCCCGGAGAGCACAATGGCTATGGCCCGTTCGCGCTGGTCTTGCGCCAGGGAGCGGAAGAAGAAGTCGATGGGCAGGCGCTGCCCGCGCGGCGCCGTGGGTTCCATCAGCTGGAGCCGTCCGTTGAGCAGGGCCATGTCGCGGTTGGGCGGAATAATATAGGTGCAGTCGGGCCGGACCACCATGCCGTCTTCCACCTCGAAGACCTGCATGCTGGTAAAACGGCCAATGAGGTCGGTGAGGATGCTTTTATGGTCTGGAGCCAGGTGCTGCACCAGTACAAAGGCCATGCCGGTTTCGCTGGCTGCGGGAATGGCGGCGAAAAAAGCCTCGAAGGCGGCTAGGCCGCCCGCCGATGCCCCGATGCCGACAATGGGGAAGGCTTCTCCCGTCGCTTGTGCCCCATGGGCGCGCTGCGCGGTGCTCCTTGGTTGCCGAACTGTTTTTTTCTTTTCCTTCATGGCGTTCGAGTCTCCCTTCTTTTTATAATAGGAGGGGCAATGGCCAGCCGTCAATTCTTTTTCAATGGGCAGCAATAGGCGGCCATGGTCGATGCTCCCGGCGCCGGGTTGTGCGGAAACCGCACCTGGGCGGCAGATACCGGGGCCGATTTTTTTCTTCAAGAGAGGCGAGCCGCTACCTCAAAACAGCGGCAGCGCATGCGGGATCGGTGGCAACAACAGTCGTCTGCGGAGTGAGGGCGGGCAGCCGTTTTTCCGGCTGTTAGCTCTGGTCTGGCTTAGCGCGGGGATTTCCTGCCGTCGAGCACCTGCCTGAGGAGCGTGGAGAGTTCTTTTTTGGTCAAGGGTTTCATGGCAAAACCGCTGATGCCCTCGGCCTTGATTTGTGCTTCGTTGATCAGGGTGCTGTAGCCGGTGCAGAGAATAATCGGCAGGTCGGGCCGGATGTGCAGCATCCGCCGGGCAAGTTCCACGCCGGTCATGTTCGGCATGGTCTGGTCGGTGATCACCGCATCGAACCGGTCCGGCTGGTCAGCAAAGGTGCGCAACGCCTCCTGGCTTCCCGTCCGCACCGTCACCGCGTAGCCCAATCGTTCGAGCATCGTCTTGCCCAGGCCGGCCAGGAGTTCTTCGTCGTCCACCAGGAGAATGCGTTCGGTGCCGGGAAGCTCGGCGGCAAGGTGCGTGTCCGCCGGGACGATCTCCTCGGCAAGGGCCGGGAAAAACACTCGGAAAACCGTCCCCTTGCCGGGTTCGCTGGCGCAGGTGACGAATCCGCCGTAGCTGGTGATGATGCCATGGATGATGGCCAGTCCCATGCCGGTCCCCTTGCCGACCTCCTTGGTGGTGAAATAGGGGTCGAATATTTTGTCCCGGATCTCCGGAGCGATGCCCTGGCCGGTATCGCCGATGGAAAGCACCGCGAATCGGCCGGGGGCCACGTTCGGTTGCTGTCGCAACTCCTCGGCGGTGAGCTCGCAATCCTTGAGGGTGATCTCGAGGGTGCCGCCGGTCTGCTCCATGGCATGGAAGGCGTTGGTGCAGAGGTTCATCAGGATTTGATGCACCTGGGTGGGGTCGGCGAGGATGGGCGTAAGGTTGGTTTCGATTCTTTGCCTGATTGCGATGGTCGAAGGCAGGACAGGTCGGAGCAGTTTGATGGCTTCCTTGGCGATATGGCCGGGTTGCAGGGGGATGCGTTCGGTGTCGGCCTGGCGGCTGAAGGAGAGAATCTGTTTGACCAGGGTGGCGGCCCGAAGGCCGGCCTCCAGGACTTTGTCCAGGTCCTTGGTCGCCATGGAACCCGCGGGGCTGGCATCCCGCGCCATTTCGGCGTACCCGAGAATCGCGCCGAGGATATTGTTGAAGTCGTGGGCGATGCCGCCTGCCAGGGTGCCGATGGCTTCCATTTTCTGCGCCTGGATCAATTGGGTCTGCAGGCTCTTTTTTTCTTCTTCGACCTGTTTGCTTTCGGTGATGTCCCGAATGCTTTCAATCGCCCCGATGACCGCCCCGGAACTGTCCCGCAAGGGTGAAGCCTTGGCGTACACCCAAGCGCCTTTGCGGTAAAGGGATGGACAGAACACCTCTGTTATCAGGGTGTCCCCGTCATGGATGACTTCAGGATACAGGGCGTTGATCGTTTCATTCTCCTCCAGGATGAGATTGATGAGTTGCGGTCGCGGCACCCCATAGAGCGGGACGGCGTAGGCGTAGTTGCCTTTGCCGATCATCTCGGCCGCCGAGATTCCCGTCATTTTTTCCATGGCTTTGTTCCAGATGATCACCCGTCCCTGCAGGTTGAGGGCCAGGGTGGCATCCGGTAGGAAGCCGATGATGTCCGATAACTGTTTTCGTTCGATCTGCAGGGCTTCCTCAGCCTGCAACCGCATCAGGGCGGCGCCGATGTGCGAGGCGATGCCTTCCAGGATGTCGACCGATTCGGGGGTGAAGCATCCTTTGCGGCGGTCGTTGAAATGGATCAGGCCGATGATCCCCTCCTTGTTGCGGATGGGCACCAGCGCAAAGGAGGTCTGGCCAAGATGGATGCATTGGTTCGCTGGATGCAGTCCTGAACCATCGCCCGGGGAGATGTCGAGCAGTCGGGCGGCATCGTTGGTCCAGAAACTGCCTCCGGGTGTGCAGGCCGGACCTTGATCGACCGGGTCGGCGAGCACCAATCCGCAGGGGCAGTGCATCCTGACGGTACCGTCCTGATCCCGGCGCAGGCCGCCATTGGCACTGCACGCCAGCAGGGTTTCCTCCTGTACGACAACATGCGGGGGGAATCCTTGCTGGGCCGCATAAGGAAAGGCCTCCCCTGCCTGCAGGCGTATGCCCACCGCATCGAACCCGGTTCGGGTCTTGAGCCGATCGAGCACGCGCTGGATAGCCCGGGCTGCCGTAAGCGGTTCGTTGAGTATCTGAAGAACCTCCCGCCCCATCTCCCGATAGGATTCGGCTAGCTTGCGGTCGGTGATGTCCAGAGAGAATATGGCCACCTGGCCGATGCGGTCCCCTTGGTCCCGCACCGGGTAGAAGCGCGATTCAAAGGTTCGGTCATCCTGCTGGTCCTGTAAGACCACAGGCTCGCTCGTCGTCACTGCCTGGTTAATGCCTTTTTCTTTGGCGCGGGCGATCTCCGGAGGCAAGAGATCGGTAATCTTCCGGCCGACAAACTCCTCGTCGGGCGCCGGCAGGCGAGCGCTCATCGCCTGGTTGGCGGCAAGGATGGTGCCGCTGGGATCGGCCAGGAAAATCGCTTCCTTGGAGGCGTTGAGAATCGCCAGCAGGGTCGCTTTGCTTTCCCGCAATTCCTTGGTTTTTCGATCGACCGTTTTTTTCAGATACAGGGAGAAACCGGCAAAGACGAGGATGGAGAGGGTGGCGGCCAGGAGGGTGTAGCGCAGCCAGGGGGGGAGCGCCCATGGCGCATCCTGATTCGCCAGCCACTCGTTGACACTTTGATAGTAGAAGGAGTCTTTGTCCCGTTTCCAACGGGAAAGCTGGGCGTCGATGTGGTTGAGCAATTCGCGTTGGGTTCCTTTTTTGCTCGCGAAATAAATGGAGAAAGGGCTGAACAGGATGGTGCTGCCCACGAGATTGTAGGTGTCGGCGTGACGCAGGCCAAAATGCTGCGGGGCCACCCCGGCATCCGCCTCTCCGTCCCGCACGGCGGCAAAGACCGCGTCATGGGAGGCCAATTCGACGATTTCACAGCGGATGGACAGCTGTTCCGCTGTTTTAATGAAATTGTCGCCGCTGATGTCCCCGCGCATGACGGCGACCCGTGCTCCATGGAGGTCGGAAATGTTTTTCGGATTTCCTTCCGGGCGTACAAAAACCTGGCCCCAGAGTTCGGCGACCGACTCTTGGGTGAAGTCCATGGTTTTCTCGCGTTCAGGGGTGCGGGCGACCGAGAGCATCAGGTCGATCTCCTGTCGCTGCAACCGCTCAAGCCCCTCGGCCCAACTGCCCGGCACAAAGGTCACCTGACAGTCTTCGTCCCGGGTCATCTCCCGGAGCAGGCTCGGGTTCAACCCCTGGGGGAGGCCGTCTTTATCGATGAAATTAAAGGGTGCAAAGGAGAATATTCCCACGCGGACAGGGCGTTGCGGCGCAAACGCAAATTCGGCGGCCTGGAAGGGCGAGGGAGCGCAGAGGATGGCAAAGATGAGCAGCAGGAACAGAAAAAAAATCGCCCCGGGTGGCTTTTCGGGCCGACAAGCGGAGCGTTTGCGGGGCTGCTGCTGATCTGGTGAAGGGGGCGTGATTGGCTGCACCTGGCTCCGATATACCTTCGATTGACACTGCACTCTGAAAAAAGTGCGTCCTGGCCGTCAAGGGCGCACCGGTCCCTGTATTTTAAGGGGGCGCGCAGGAGAAGTCAAATAAGGATGTCGGCGGCTGGGCGTTTGCGCCAAAGGAGGCGGCAGGTCGTTTCGATCAGTAGCTTTGGTGCAGGACTTTGGAAGCGTAGAGGCTACGGATATATTCCGCACACTCCTTGTTGAGGTCGATAAATTTGATGCCCGTGGTGTACCTCGTTCCTTTTGCCTGCGTATGCCGAACCACCCCCTTGGTTATGATTTTCATCGCTCCGAGGAAAAAACCGACCTTCACCGGGCGGTTCTCTTCAAGCAAGGTGGTCAGGCATAAGGATAAACCGTCTTCGCTGATGTCAAGTAGGCGACCGGTATAACTGTTCTCGGAGGTGGCGATCTTGACGAAAATTTCCCGTGTTTCAAAAAGTGCGGAAATATCCGCCTCCTTGAGACGTATAAAGGTTCTTTTGCCCAGAGGTGAGGCCGGTTTGTATTCCCAGTCGATATCCAAACCTTGCAGTGATGGAATGTCGTCCCAACTTTTTTTTTCCATGAGCAGCGTATCCCCAATGCGTATTTTTTGGCCTGCTCATAGTATGGTCATGATCAGGGAGAAAAAAAAGGGAGGCGGTTTTTTAAAGAGGGAAGAAAGAAAACACGACCAGCAAATGGTGCACCGGAAACAAGGAGGCGGACGGCGGCTGGTCGGGACTGCTTGGGTAACCGGCCGCCCGGCTTATTCAGGCAGATTGTCGATCGTCAGTCCCTTGTCGAGCAGGGATTTAATCAGCTCTTCCCGCAGGCGTTGCCTGGTGGCAATCTGCAATTCAAGCCATGCGCGCCATTCGGCGCGTTGCCGTGCCCCGGATGCATCGGGTTCGAGCGGGGGGCTGTTTTTCAACTGGACTTTGACCTGCTGGATCTCGGCGGAAAGCTTGTCGTATTGTTCCTGGAAAAAGGTCAGGGCTTTGATGAGGTTGTAATCAATATGCATGATGGGTCATCTCCTCGATTGGTTTGGGTTCCAAGGACTCAGCTGTGCCGCACCTGGAACCTCAGACCAGTCCACGATGTTCGCTGATTTCGTTCTCAACTTGATCAGGGTCGGAGGCATTGTAGCGAATGATGTTTTGCAGATGAAACAGGCTTTGGGGGTCGATGCGGGTGAATCGCACGCTGACGGTCTCCCCGTCGCAACGGATGATCTCCCCGAAGACCTCCACCCCCAGCTCGGGGTCAGCCGGTTCAAGGGGCAGCCAGAACCGGCACGAAGCGCCCACCGGCATCGTTTCCGGGGTTTCAAACAGGCAACCGCCAACGCTGAGATTGCCTACGTGCGAAAAGGTGTGGATCTGTTCTTCCACGGTCAATTCCGCGGCCATGTTGAAGCCGATACGGGTGAATCGTCTTTTTTCCATGCATGCCTCTCGTTTTTTCTGCTCGGCCGGATGGTGTCGCAGACCGTCTGCTTGCAATTATAGTCTAGTATGACGGTAAAAAGCAAAAGGCTCCAAGTCTTTTGTAAAAAAAAGTTACGATCCGCGGGCAGCACCGGCAAGCAAATACGAAGGCGCCTCCCCTGGCCGATCAGCATTCGGCTTGCAACTCAAAACGTGCGCCAGGCCATGTGCCGGCAAGTGTTTCATGGGGGCAATCGCAAGGTGTCAGGGACAAGGCTTCAGTGATTTGAATCGCACGCCATCGGGGTTGCTTGAGAATCGTTGAGTTGTACTCTCAGGCTATTTATATCGCAAACTTCTTGCTGCAACGGGTTTGACGGAAAATTTTTACAAATACCCGGCCTTGCTGCATAGGCGCTGCAATAGAAAGCATTGTCTTGCTCAGCTAGAAAATAGCAAAAACCATTTTCTTTGAATTGCAGAAAATATTCGTCCTTTTCGTCATCTTTCCGATTGGTGAACAGGTCAGGGTGGACTCCCGTCGCTTCTTTTAAAGAGAAAATTTCTTTTTGTGATACTTCTATGAAAGGATATCTTTTACAACATGCTGCACATTTCTTGCAAATATCTGACAATATAAAAACCTCTGGCTTAATAACTCTTTTAGTAAAGATGAAGATCCATTAATAACGGATATTCTTGGTCATTCATCCTGGGATGGTCTCTAGGATACCCTCCTTTTAAAGGGGGGGCAGGCTGTTTCACCCAACAGGGAATTTCATTTTCAGGAAATATCTGGAGCGTATGGGTAGCACTTCAATGTAGGAGAAATAAAAAAGCACCTGGCCAAAGTCTGCTAGGTGCTTGATGGTATGGTGGGCCGTCGCGGATTCGAACCGCGGACCAATTGATTAAGAGTCAACTGCTCTACCAGCTGAGCTAACGGCCCAAATCAGAATACGTATGGAGTGCACGGGGCCGCGTGCGGCACACGTAACGAGCGCATCTATTA
>CAIMMA010000445.1 GCA_903842475.1 uncultured bacterium | reverse complement strand
GAGCCTCGATTTCGAGCCTGCTGCCTCCACCAGCGGCGGCAGTTACCGGCTAACTGCCGTTTTTAGGGTTAAAGATGAACCGCTTCGCCCATCTCCGCCTTGCCCACCTGTTAACCCACTATTGCCAGCTTTGATCCAGGATTGAGCTTGCTAATCGGCATCTGAGGTGTCAGATTTTAGCCTATCAGTCGGTCAAGGTTAATTTTTCTTGGCCACACCAAACGCCGAAGAGAAAGGAGAGCTGACAATGGATAAACCAAAAATCGCTGTTGTTACCGGCGGAGCGCAAGGTATTGGCAAGGCAATTTGCGACGCGTTTGTAGCCCAAGGGACTGTAGTCTGCACCATCGATGTGTTGGACAATAACTATTTTGTTGGAGACCTCGCGGATAAAAAGATGCTCAGGATGTTTGCCGACAAGGTTATTGCCGAGCATGGAAGAGTTGACTTTTTGATCAATAACGCCTGCTTTTCCCGAGGGGGACTGAACAACTGCTCCTACGCCGATTTCAACTACGTGTTACGCGTTGGAGTTGCCGCGCCGTTTCTGCTGACCCAGCTGCTCATGAAGCATTTCAACACACCGGCAAGCGTCGTGAATATCTCATCCACTCGCCATCTGATGAGTCAGGCTAATACCGAGAGCTATACCGCAGCCAAAGGCGGCATCACCGCCTTGACCCACGCAATGGCCGTCACCCTTGCCGGAATAGCGCGGGTGAATTCAATTTCTCCGGGCTGGATTGACACCACCGGCAAACAATTCGAAGGTTCAGATGCGAGTCAGCATCTGGTTGGACGGGTAGGTGTGCCAGCTGATATTGTCCATGCTGTCATGTTTCTGTGCGATCAGAAGGGCAGTTTCATTACAGGACAAAATTTAACCGTGGATGGCGGAATGACTAAACTGATGATATATCATGACGATTGTGGATGGACGTATAACGAGTCACTCAGGCAACCCTTATAATACCCTCTATTATTGACCTGACTCCCTCTTGAAAAGGTCCAGAGTTGAACCGTAGCCTATTTTCATTGAATGCATAATCTCAGAAGGTTAGGGTTTTCAAAAAAGAAAAAATGGCCGAATGAAAATGAATGTGACTCTGTCTTAATACTACTGAAATAGGTAGTTACGTTACGAAGTCTATTGGGCATGCTCTTGGCGAAGCCATCCGACGGTGAGCACGAGATGGTCTTCACTCGTCCCTATCTCCTCAGGAGCATACTCTCCCTGCTCTGAATTGTACTGGCAGAATGTCTGACCATAGGCAGCATCGTGCTCTTTTTTCTCAGGCTCGCATCTGCCTGAAAACCTAACCGGGGACCTTCGTGAAAAAATTTCCGTTTAGCCCTGTCGTCGGTTACCGAGGTGATTTTCAAGATTCCCATAAGTAATATTTCTAATACGATCATTGTGATGCAAATTAACAAGGCAGGTACAGCTGCAATTATACTGACAACAGTGTGTATAGCCCAATTTATGGCTCCCTTTATGTTGACCTCGGTTGGCGTTGCACTGCCATCTCTTGGCCGTGACCTGGGGGCTACAGCCATGCAGATTGGTCTTGTTGAGCAGCTTTATGCATTATCACTTGCGATGTTCATGTTAACTTTCGGTCGTCTTGGCGACATTATCGGCCAACGCAAAGTTTTTTTAACTGGCCTATTCCTGTTCACGCTTCTTACTTTTTCACTCGGTTTTGCACCAACCATCATTGCCGTTATGTTTTTTCGTTTTTTTCAAGGTATCGGCGCGTCCATGATGCTTGCAGGGAGTATGGCTCTTGTTGCTGCTGCATTTCCACCAGAACAAAGGGCTCGTAAAATTGGTGTTGTATCTACATGCACTTATATAGGACTTTCGACAGGGCCGGTAATAGGTGGTTACGTAACTCTTCACTTCGGATGGCGACATGTTTTCTTGATGGCTGTCCCTATTGGGATAGCGGCG
>CAIMMA010000444.1 GCA_903842475.1 uncultured bacterium | reverse complement strand
CCTCGTTGACCGCTGGTCGGTCCGGTCGAGCGGCTGTCCGAGCCGGTAGGTCTTGATGCGCTTCAGGCAGCCCTGGACCAGCACGGCCAGGGCAACCAGCAACAACCCATACATTGGCGCCAAGGTTGTAAACCCATGACCGACATTCCAATAAATTTCACGGGTGAACTCCATCCAGGCCTCCGTTTCCTTAAAAAAAAGCGAACGATGTCAAGTGTTCTTGCATAGAAGAAGAGAGGCGGTTTGCACCGCTACTCTCTTCTTGTGTCTCATCAAGGGGTTGGGGCAACGCTGTCCCAACCCCGCTGGGCGGGTGCGTGCTTATTTGGTCAGGGCAGCACCGATAACAACCCGCTGGATTTCACTGGTGCCTTCGTAAATCTCGGTGATTTTGGCATCCCGCATCATCCGTTCCACCGGGAATTCCCGGGTGTAGCCATACCCCCCGTGGAGTTGCACCGATTGGGTGGTGACCCGCATGGCGGTCTCCGAGGCGAACAGTTTGGCCATGGCCGATTCCTGGGAATAGGACAGCCCGGCGCTGGCCCGGTAGGCGGCGTTGTAGATCAGCAGGCGGGCGGCCTCGACCTGGGTGGCCATATCGGCCAGTTGGAACTGGACGCCCTGGAAGGTGGCGATCGGTTTGTTGAACTGCTCGCGCTCCTTGGTGTAGGCAATGGCGGCATCGAGTGCGCCTTGGGCAATGCCCAGGGCCTGGGCGGCGATGCCGATCCGGCCGCCGTCGAGGGTCTTCATGGCCACCTTGAATCCCTGTCCTTCCTGGCCGAGAAGATTGTCGCCGGGGATACGGCAGTTCTCAAACACCAGTTCCATGGTGTGTGAGGAGCGGATGCCCATCTTGGCTTCCTTCTTGCCAAAGGAGAAACCGGGGGTGCCTTTCTCGACGATGAAGGCGCTGATGCCGCGGTGTTTTTCAGCCGATTTGTCGCTGCGGGCCAGCACCACATAGGTCTCGGCCTCGCCGGCATTGGTGATGAAGATCTTGGAGCCGTTAAGGATCCAGTCGTTGCCGTCCTTGGTGGCGGTGGTCTTGGTGCCGCCGGCATCGGAACCAGCGGAGGGCTCGGTCAGGCCGAAGGCCCCGAGTTTTTCGCCTTTGGCCAGGGGGACCAGGAATTTCTGTTTTTGGGCCTCGGTGCCGAACATATAAATAGGATTGGCGCAGAGCGAGAGATGGGCGGATAAGGTAACGCCGGTGGAGCCGCAGACCCGGGACAATTCCTCAACGGCAATGGCGTAGCTGATGTAATCGGCTCCGGCGCCGCCGTATTCTTCGGGAAACACGATTCCGGTCAGGCCGAGTTCGCCCAGGCGGTCATACATCAGCGCCCGGTCAAAGGACTCGTCTTCATCCCGCTGCCGTGCGGACGGCGCTACTTCAGCTTCGGCGAAACTCCGGACCATGTCACGAATAAGGTTTTGCTCTTCGGTCAATTCGAAATTCATATGTTCTTCTCCCCTGAATTGTGTTGGTTATGCTTCTGTATTCGGCTTGTATAGGTCAATGCAACAAAATAGGAACATCAGCAATGCTGATCGCGAATCTGCACCATTATTACCGTGCCGGTGGCGCAGATTTTGCCGGCGGCGGCAACGGTCAGTTCAACGATCACCTTTCTCCCTTTAATCTCCACGGGTTTGCCGCGAACCTCCAGTTCGGTGTTAATCGGGGTCGGGGCCAGGTACTCCACCTTCAGCGAGGCGGTGACAAACCGGGACAGCGGCTGGCCGTCTTCCCGGGCCTTGGCGGCCGAGGCCGTCCCCGCGGCATGGCAATCGATCAGCGAGGCAATCATGCCGCCATAGAGAAACCCTGGAAAACCGCCGGTATACTTCGGGTCCGGAGTGAACCGGCAGACGCTTTCCTCTCCCTGCCAATAGCTTTTAAGATGGAGCCCGGCGGTATTGAGCCGCCCACAGCCGAAGCAGTAGGCATAGTCATCGGGATATTGATCCTGAAAGGCCGGTGGCTCCATTGGGCGCTGCTCCGTGGTTGTGGATCGGCCGGGACCGTCTGTGGTCCCGACAGCGG
>CAIMMA010000443.1 GCA_903842475.1 uncultured bacterium | reverse complement strand
GGTGTCATTCCCGTTCGCGCACTACCGGTGACGCAATCGAAGGGGAAATACGGGTCTATTCACCTGAAGGCTTGATCCTCATGGCGGTCAGCGGATTCAGTCTGCGCCGTACCAACCGTAGTACCCTGTTTGCAGCCGAAAAAAGTACGGAGCTGCTGTATCAGGTGCGCTGGCAATCCTTTGACTCATCGCCAGGAGAAATCAGCAGTACCCGCTATATTGTCACAGGCGACCCGATGGAAGCGGAACAGCTTGCTGCAGCCATCAATGCTCTGGGGTGTTCCGGCATTCCGGTTTCTCCTGAAACAGTCATAAATGAATCTATTGCTTGCCGCCAGAACGGCGACCATTTGTCTGTCCTGCTCATCGCTCCACTCATTGAGACTGGGGAGGGAGTTGAAGCGTTCTCCTCACAGCTTGCAGGTATGTCAGCCCTGATCGGTGTTATCGGTGAACATCCCGCATTGCAGGAAGGGGTAAAAGTGTGGTTGCTGACGCGGAACGCTGCCCCCATCGACGGGACGTCTTCCAATCCTCTTCAGTCTGCCTGTCAGGGGCTTGGCCGGACTGCTGCACTCGAATATCCGAACCTCTGGGGCGGCCTGACGGATCTGGATTTTCTCCCTTCAGGCGAGGAGTTGGAACAGCTCCTTGGTTTCATTGCCGCTTCTGGGGATGAGCGGGAGGTCGCACTGCGGCGAGGTAAAGGGCTGTTGGTTCCACGGTTGGAACGGTTGCATCTGAAGGGAGGGACTGCGTTACCGCCTTTCAAAAACGATGCTTCATACCTGATTACCGGAGGTAGCGGTGCGCTGGGCCTGGCTCTGGCAGAGTCACTGGTCGCTGTCGGTGTGCGACATATCTGCCTTGCCGGGCGAACCCGGCCTGCTGGCGGGACGGCAGAACGTATCGAGGCGATTAACTCCGGCGATGCGACAGTTGCCTTCATCCAGGCGGATGCATCTTCCAGAGATGATTTACAGCGGCTATTGACGAACATCAGCGCATCTATGCCCCCCCTTTGTAGCGTCTTCCATCTGGCCGGGATCCTGGATGATGCTCCGATATCCGGTCTTGACCTCGGACGGATGGGGCGGTCACTCGGGGGGAAGGCCTTTGGAGCCTGGCATCTGCACCAGCTCTGCGCCGGTCTGGAGCTTGACCATTTCGTCCTTTTCTCATCAGCGGCCGGTCTGCTGGGCAATCGGGGGCAGGGCGGGTACGCAGCGGCTAGTGCATTTCTGGACGGTCTGTCCCGGCTGCGTCGAAGCCAGGGGCTGCCGGCGCTCAGCGTTGCCTGGGGGCCGCTTTCCGGCGGCGGTATGGCGGAGTCATCCGATACGGTGAAGCGATTGGTGGAACGGCAGGGCTTCGGCTATATTCCAGCAGAAGCAATTTTGCCGATACTGGGGCAGTTGTTCCGTGCCCAGGCCCCATGCGTCGCCGCAATCCGGTGCGAATGGAACCGTTACCGTGCGGTCAACCGGCTTCCTCTCGGCGGTTTTCTGTCCGGACTTGCATCGAGGCAGCAGCATTTGACAGAGGTTGACGACCGCTCCCAGATCCTGCGGAAACTCCAGGATGCAGCGCCCGGAGCCCGCAAGGCGCTGCTGACGCGTCACCTGCAGCAACGAGCTGGCGAGGTGATCGGTTTACCCGCTGAACGGCTCGACAGCGCAACCCCGCTGGTGGAGCTGGGAATGGATTCCCTGATGGCGGTTGACCTGCGCAATACGTTGGTCAAAGATCTGGGAGTCAATCTAACGGTTGCCACCCTGTTCAATTTTCACACCCTCGACCGCCTGGCCGGTCATCTGCTTGATGATCAACTTGCGATATCTCCAGTTGAGTCGGCTCCGGCTGCCACAACTCCCGACCTTGCCGACTCTGCTCGGG
>CAIMMA010000442.1 GCA_903842475.1 uncultured bacterium | reverse complement strand
TGCTCCAGGCCGTAGATTCCGAAGGCATGGAGTTTGTTGTAAAAACAGCTTGGTCTTTCCATGTGGCGTACGCAACATAGAGCAGGTAGGCAACGCCTGCATACTTGAGGGTTTGGAATGCTATTGCACTGGCATGGAGAAGGGCGGCCAAGCCAAGAATCGTGGCCATAAGGTGTGGTATGATGCCAGCTGTGCAGCCTATTGCTGCAAACAGGCTGGCTCTTTTTCCCTGGGTGAGGCCGGTCGAAATGGTGAATAAAACACCGGTGCCAGGGATCAGGACCACGATAAGCGAGGTGATGAGGAATTCAATGTTGATCATGCTGTTGTTTCCTTGGGTTGGGGTGAGGCGAGGGAAACGAAACGCTTGCAGCCACTGACTGGCGGCGGGATA
This sequence comes from uncultured bacterium, assembly GCA_903842475.1. GTDB lineage: Bacteria > Desulfobacterota > Desulfobulbia > Desulfobulbales > Desulfobulbaceae > Desulfobulbus. The sequence goes on along the minus strand of CAIMMA010000442.1, from coordinate 1,549 downwards.
CCCTTGGACGGTTGTTAAGCCAATGGATGGAAACGGTGTTCAGCTGCATTTCTTGACAAATATTGATTTCAACTGCATCGCACCAATGCCGTCAATTTTGCAATCAATATCATGGTCGCCTTCGACCAATCGGATATTCTTTACCTTGGTGCCGACTTTAACCACCGAAGAGGAACCTTTTATTTTCAAACCTTTGATCACCGTGACCGTGTCGCCGTCCTGCAGCACATTTCCATTGGCATCATGGACGACCCGTTGTTGATCCAGGCCTTGAATGGCCGTGCCTTGCACCCATTCATTCGCGCATTCCGGGCAAACATACATGTTTCCGTCTTGGTAGGCGTATTCCGAATTGCATTGGGGGCACGGGGGCAAGTTATTCATAGAAATCCTTTATTGCATCGTCCAGGTTTGAAAAAAAGTCCGCTGACCGCAAGTGCCTGCCGCACTGAGCCGGCCTGAAGTCAGGGGATTGTCGCTTTGTTTATTATGGCGGTGGAGAAATCTTCTGAACCGCACGGAAATCTACGCGAGCTGTAGTCTTGCCAGCGAGGCGCAGGCGTCGCCCCCGCTGATGTCGGGGATTATGGTCAGTTCCAGGGTCGTCACCTGGTCAAGGTGGACCGTGTAGTCTTCGACTTCGCGGGTCGAGTCCGGCGGGCTGAAATTATACTGCTGACGCACCAGATCCCGGTAGGACTGCCCGCCATCGGCTGACCACCGCAGGACAAACTCCTGGGTGCGCACCCGTTGGGCTTCGTTGAAGAGCAGCCGGATTCGGCTGAGTCGGACCGGCGCATCAAACAAGAGGCGGATGGTCTGCTCCCCGGGGTCCGCGGCCTGCCAGCCCGTTCCGGCGGCTGGAAGCAGCGCCGACTCAATCGGGTGGGCAGCCGCCTCGGAGGTGATTTCGACCTGGGCGAGGCTCTCCAGATCCAACCACTGCGGTTCCGTGGGCGAAGCCACCTGCCCCTCATGACCAATTTTCCTTTTGCGCATCATCGCATCCTCCTGATTGGTTGTCCCTTGCGGTCCCGTACCGCATCATTTCTATAGCATAGCTTTTTTCTTCCTGTGCCCGTTGCTGTCAAGGTTCGCTGAACAACCGCTGCACCGTGGCCGGAATGGCGCCTTTCGGAATCAGGCCGCGGTCCTTACCCACCGCATAGATGCCGAACCATTGTTCCGGATCCTCCGGGTCTTGCCGGGTCGACTCTTCAGCACTTTTGGCGCTTTTCCACCATTCATCCTGCAACTCGAAAAAGACCAGGCCGCAGTAGCGCTCGCGGCCCTTGGCTGTCCGGATATCTTTCCATACCGCTTCAAAGGTTTTGGGCACCTCGGCAACCTTGTGCCCGCCGAAGCCCGGCACCCAGGGTTTGGGGGCGATGGGCGAGGTCGACAACCCCACCTGGGTGACCAGGATCGGCTGTTTGGATTCCGCGGCCAGCTGCTCCAGGTAGCCCTGGTACGTGGTGCCGGTCACCGAACCCGGCGGGGAGGTGCGGACCCCGTTGGCATAGGTGTAGACATTGAGGCAGATCAGATC
>CAIMMA010000441.1 GCA_903842475.1 uncultured bacterium | reverse complement strand
TGCTACCCCTCTTCCCGTCGAATCATTACCCAGGAACAGATCGAGCAGGCCCTGCGCTTGGCGGGCCTTGAAAATCTGATCGCTCAGCTCGATGAGCGTGCGCATTGGGTCAACATCCTGGCACCCGGGGAACAGCAGCGATTAGGCATGGTACGCCTGCTGCTCAACAGGCCCCAGTGGATCTTTCTGCAGGAGGCCTTCGACTCGCTCGATCCGCAGGACGAGGAACGGATGCTGAAACTGATCTGTGAGCAGCTCCCCGAGGCCACCCTGCTCACGATTTCTCACATGCCCAACGGCGCCTCGTTCTACTCGCGCCGTTTAACCTTGTAAAAAATTCCATCCAGGAGACCCAAAATGGCGACCACATCGGTTCACGAAAGCGGCGGCAAATTACGCGGCGTCAACCTCGGCGGCTGGCTGGTGCTGGAAAAATGGATCACCCCCAGCCTGTTTGCGGGACTGCAGGCCACCGACGAGACCTCCTACTGCGTCGAACTGGGCGAGGCCGAGGCGACCCGGCGCCTGCACCACCACTGGAACACCTTCATCACCCGCGACGACTTCGCCTGGCTGCAGCGTGTCGGCATCAATGGCGTGCGTCTGCCGTTCGGCCATTGGCTGTTCGGCAAGGATTACCCCTATCACCGCAGCTACAAGGAGGTGCGCTATCCTTTTGTGACCGGGGGGCTGGAAATCGTTGACCAGGTCTTCCAGTGGGCCGAAGAGTTCGGCCTGCGGGTGGTCCTCGACCTCCACGCCGCCCCTGGCTGCCAGAACGGCTTCGACAACGGCGGCATCCTCGGGGTCTGCGAATGGCATACCCGCGAGGAATACATCGAGCACTCCCTGGACGTACTGGAGCGTCTGGCGCAGCGGTACCAAGATTACCCGGCCCTGCACGGCATCCAGGCGCTCAACGAACCGAGTTGGGACATCCCCACCGACCTGCTGCAGCGCTACACCCTGGAGGCCTATCAACGCATCCGCCGCTATTGTCCGCCCGAGCGGGTAACGGTGGTGTTCCACGACGGTTTCCGCAGTTTCCGGGAGTATGCCGGGTTTCTCCAGGAGCCGGAGTTCCGTAACGTGGCCATCGATATCCACCGGTATCAATGCTTCGCGCGCGACGACATCGATCTGGACATTTTCGGCCACATCCGCAAGAGCATCGTCGACCTGCGCGTCGAGGCCGACGAGATCATCCGCGAGTCCGGCTATCAGGTCTACTGCGGCGAATGGAGCCTGGGGTTGGATCTGAAGGTGGTCTCCCTCTGGGCCAACGGGCCCTTCAACCATGCCCTGGAAGCCATGGACGAATTCCAGATGGCGGCGGCCTACCGCGGCTACGCCTCCGCACAATTGCTGACCTTCGAAAAATACGCCGGCTGGTTCTTCTGGACCTACCGTACCGAGACCACCCCGGAGTGGAGCTATCGGGACTGCGTGGAACAGGGGTTCTTTGCCGACATGAGCCAACCGGAGCAGGTGGCGAGGATACGCACGACCCTGGAACGAGCCAGGATTCCGGCGGCGTAACCGGCTGAAATTCCCGCCATGATCAAGGTGATGAGTTTCAACATCCGGTATGGCCTGGCCGATGACGGCGAGCACCACTGGAACAATCGCAAGTCACTTGCCCTTGCCAGGGTTCAGGCTTTCGAGCCCGATCTGCTGGGGCTCCAGGAATGTCGCGACGATGCCCAGGCCGATTTTGTCCGCGAGGGCCTGCCCGACTACCACTTCCTTGGCATCCATCGGCAAGGCCCGGGAGAGACGGCCCTGGAGATGGCGCCCCTGCTGTTTCGCCGGTCGGTCTTCGGCCTGCTTGACTCGGGATGCTTCTGGCTGAGTGAGACCCCGGAGATCCCCGGAAGCAGGAGTTGGGCCACCGCCTACCCGCGAACGGTGACCTGGGCCAGACTCACCTGCCTGCCGACGGGCGCTGTGCTGACCTATGTCAACACCCATTTCGATTATGAGCCGTCGGCCATCGAGGGGGATGCCAGGTGCCTGCGGCAATGGCTCGATCTACTCGGCGCACAGACCCCGCTCATCGTTACCGGCGACTTCAATGCCGACAAGGGATCCAACGCCTACCGGCTCCTGACCGGCGAGGGAGCGCTGATCGACGCCCTCCGGAGGATCCATCCGAACCAGCAGGATGAGGCCACCTTTCACGCCTTCGGCAGGCACGAGGAATTGGCGGCCATCGACTGGATTCTGGTCTCCGACCATTTCCGCGTGCTGGATGCAGGCGTTGACCGTACGCGCCCGGGGCGCCTCTTCCCCTCGGACCATTACCCCGTCACGGCCGTGCTTGACTGGAAGGTGTAAACAATGGTTATTAGCAGGCCTCCGATGGTTCATCGGGCCTATGCTTGCCCCGGACGACAAGAAGTCGGGTGCGAGCCTTACGACCTGGGAGTTGATATACCAAAATGAAGAGATCCGGAACCAGCCCGGGCCGACGCTGTCACCGTAGCAAACAAGCACCTATCCTTTGAGTAATCAAACAATATGACCAAGCAAGCCTTCGCCGCCAAAATGAACTTCTATGATCAAAAATACGGAGCCTTTGCGGCATTATTTTGTAAAACGCCACCTGAAGAGTACGGTAACGTCATCGAATATCTCAACATGCTCCAAACCCTTGAAACCGATTTCCCTGGCATACTGTCCGAACCGCTTGAAGAAGACCAGGAAACAGCTCCAGATAATGTAAGCCCAGGAATAGAACTGTTGGAAAAAATGGATGATTATAAAGAATTCATCAAGGCATACATGGACATCCCCGTTCGGCAGAGATCCGAGGCTTTGCAGATGCTTCTGCAGGTCGATACAATACTTACCGACAGAGAAATAGAGTAACCCCAACCGCACGTCGAAATACCATGAACAACATTCATGAAAAGGATTGAGCAGAGGAGAGCTGGGCCGGCCATACCGGCATGGACAGCTTTCACGACCACAGCCTGGTCGACGACCAGAGCGATGCAGGAGTAACAGATACCCACGAGGCCGCTACAGATCATAACAGCCTTATCGAACAGAAATAAATATCTCCGACGTCGGAGGCTCTGGGGCAGCCGTTAACGGCGAGTGCCAATATTTTTATCCGGCGCGCCATCCTCCGCCGGGAGGACCAGCATACCATCCAGTCGATCGAGCAGGGTCCCCTTGGACAAGGGCAATTCCATTCCTGCCTCCAAGGTGCTCAAGACGGTCTTTCCTATGATGTATTTATTTTCAGAACAATCCTTGGGCGTGTAGCGTAGCGCCCAAGCGGTATGCAATACGATTGGTTTCCCTTCCCGAAGGCCGACGTACAGCATGATATGACCCTTTTGATGCACCAGGGTTCGAAAGGGTATCCCCTGCTCACGGATACGTTGTTCTTTGTCGGCGCTGGACAAGTTTGCCAGCGGCACAAAGGGTCCTGAAGAAATCTGTTTCAGCGAATTGCGCGGCAGCCAGATGCCGAAGGCCAAAAAAAAGTCCCTGGTGGTGGCCGAACAGTCGCGGTTTCGATACAGTTCGCCCCAACTGTACGGTGTTTTGAGGAGTTCATTGCCGATCAGGGTCACAGCCTCGGGATTGAACGATAAGGGGTGACGACTGGCGTTACTCTTGGCAATCCGTGCCGGTTGCAGCACAGCATGTTGATCAACTCCGGCAACCGCCGCATCGACCAGCCAATACTCCGGTTCTTCCTGCACCAGCGGATAGAGCGTGCCGATCTTCGGTTGCGGCAACACGTCGCCCTGTTCGGTCTGTATTGTCGCGAAATCCCTGACGACAACGACCTGCGCCGAAGTGCTCATCCGCTCCTGAAGCGATTCGTTGGCCAACCGCACCGCATCGGGTTCCACCCAACCATTTGCATAGGATGTTTCGATGTACAGCCAGGCCCCATCCCTGGTCGCATGCAGGATACGAACAGGTTCGTTTGGCTTAATTTCCGCAAACTGGAGTTGGTCAAAGGGGAAATCGTCCGGGTCTCGTAGAATGGCCTGCTGGTCGGAAGCACCCGGATAAACGCGGGTTTGATCACGACCCCCAATTGATTCATCGAGGGAAATCGATCCAGATCGGCCAGCACCAGCAGGCCCTGAATACGCTTTTTCTCGACATTCAGTCGGTTTTCTCCATACCAAGGCCTTTCAGCGAGCATTTTCACCCCTTCCGTCACCATGTCGCTCTTGAAAAGCGGCGCTGTTGCCGTCCAAGGAGCAAAATATCGTTCACGAAATTTTTGGATAACCCGGGGTTGCGCATCGGGACTTATAGACTCGGTAATACCGGCGGCAAAAGGACGAATGTCTTGGGATATTTTACTGAGATCTTCTATTATGTATGCAGAATCGATATATTGCGAACAAGTAACGGCGTCAGGTGAAATCGGTTTTTTCTCCTGATTATTGATGGCGATATTGAGAGGCGATACGTACCATGCCATGATCACCACGGCCAGGGCAGCAATCAAGCAGGTGGTCTGAAATCGATTCATTCTAAGAGCACTTGTAAAGGGTGATGTTCATCAACTCCAATTACGACAATAATGAGTTAACTGTAAATAACCAAGGTGTATTTAGTCAAAGGAATACATGACGCCCAGCGAACAGGCCCTGGTTCAGGCTTTAGTGCAGACCGAGCAGTAATGGCGCAACGATGGGCCGCAAAAACGCTTTTAGACCGGAAGGCTGCTCAATGGCGAGATATGTTATCCGCTCAAAAGATAGCGTAAGAGGCAGAGGTATTGATTCGAAGGTGGTGTACCCGATATGCTGCAAGGAGATATCGGGCGGAAGGGTTCTGTGCCTTTCCTTGTTTCCTGATTGCACCGATTCGATCAAATTTGAAGGTTATACCCTGGTCATGGAGAACGATGTATGAAAACACAAGCATATCTGGCGATGATCTTACTGAGCCTGGTTATCAGCCAGGCAGCTTTTGCCGCTCATTGCGTGCAAGGGGATACAACCCGTATCTGGATCGCCCCGCAGACCGTGAAGGCCGGCACACCCTCAAAAATCATGGCGGTGTCGACCGCCGAACCCCTCGCCGAATTAGTGTTGATTGATCCGCAAGGCAAAACACAAGCGCTGGAAACCACGGGCGATACGAATGGAGCGCCCTGGCACCTGACTGCGCAGCTAGATCCATTGGGGAGCGGTCATTATCAAGTCGAGGCGAGGGCACAGGGCATATCGCTCGCCTGCCGGGAAATTTTCAATGGTGACACCAGCAGGGAAAAAGCGACATGGGACGAATCGTACGAAGCTTTTTATTCAGCCTGGATTGAACAGCTGTTTGACGGTTCTGTTGATGAAAGCGTGAGTTTCCCCTCCCTGGAACCGGTGTTGCGTGATCCGGAACGTAATTTTCTCC
>CAIMMA010000440.1 GCA_903842475.1 uncultured bacterium | reverse complement strand
TGTTGCAAACCGGAAAATCAGAAATCTCCTGATTCCTCACTGCCAGTGCCAATGCCATCCAGTTGTGGAACGACGGATCTTTTATTTTATAGTGAATTATCTCCCCTTCAGGCCCGGTAACTGCTGCATGCGCAATCTCACCCCGCCAACCCTCGTTCACCGCTAGCACAAAGCTGTTTCGCCGACTACCCACTGCCTCCTGCCGACTGAAGACTGAAGACTGAAGACTGTTGACTGGCCCATTCGGCAACCATTTCGATGGATTTGCGTGCTTCGAGGTTGCGGATCAGGGCACGGGCCAGAACATCGCCGGTATCCTGAATCACGGGTTCATATCTGAATCCTGCATAATGTCCGGATGGGTGAGTGGCACGTATATCCCTTGAAATTCCTGCCATGCGGGCGGCCATTCCAACAGCACCGATACTCAGTGCCTGGGTGCGGGTTAGGACACCGATGCCGTCGAAACGGATCAGGATTGATGGTGCTGTGAAAATATTATCTGTGATGTCGCGGTAACGCATCCCGGTGTTATCGAGCGTTTTAAGCATGGTTTCAATCACTGGCCCGGTAAGTGGATAATTGGTTCCACCCGGACGGATCAACCCTTTGCCGAAACGGTTGCCGCACCATAATTGCGTTGTATTGATAATGGTAGTTCGAAGCGCTTCATTGACTACCTGTCCGAACTGGTAGGCGACATCTGTGCACAGAGCCGCTGTATCCCCAATATGAACGGCAATCCGCTCCAGCTCCAAGGCAATGGCCCTTTCGCGTTGCAGTGTTTCGTCAACCGTAATTCCGGCAAGTGATTCCGTCAGCTGAGCATGTGTGACTGCATGACCAACAGAAGTATCTCCGGAAATATTTTCGGCTAACACGCTACGTTTAAGCATTGATCCGGCTTCAACGAATAGCTTTTCGATTCCACGGTGCTGGTAGCCGAGCTGAATCTCGAGGTGCAAAACCTTTTCTCCGTTGCAGATAAACCGGAAATGACCAGGTTCAATCACCCCGGCATGAATGGGTCCGACCCCAACTTCGTGCAGTTCATCACTGTCGATCCGATAAAACGGATAATCATTCATTCCCAGATCTTTCCGGAAACGATCAGCCGGGAACCTTACCGGTTTCAGCCAGGGATGATGTTCAAAACCGGTTCCGAAATTCTCGTGAATTTCCCGCTCAAACAGATGCAGCGCAGGTATTTGGGGTGTGAGTGATGGCAGGGAACTTGTGGAATCTCCCAGCTCGTGCGAGAATACCAGGAACTTCCCGGTCGAATCATCTGCAAGGACAGCAATGAATTTCAGCTGGTTATTAAGAGGGAAAGCATAATATAAAACACAGTGTACTGTCTCATTGTGCATCAATCCGGCCATCTGCTGAGAAAAATCGTGATAATTCAGTACAGGTATGGCTGCGAGATCAATCGGGGCGCCAGCCGGCAAAATTTCAATATATGAATAGTCTTGCATGGGCATCACAAATTCGGTAATCCTGCGATAATCTGATTAATAATGTCTTCCAGAAATGGGGGCTGATAAAAGCAGGCTCCCACCACAACAAGCAGAAAAAGGAACTGGCTGATGGTTTCCCATCTTCCAACAGTTCCCTGAGTATAGGTTGCGGCATTATCGCGTGGCAGTGAAAAGAGCAAATGAAGCACACGGGTGCTCATCGCGTAAATAACAAAACATAGTAATATGAGTACCAGTACCAGAACATACCAGCTTTTGGCTGCGATGAGCGCTTTCAGAATCAGGAATTCGCTGACAAACAGGCCCGACGGTGGTATTCCAAGTATTGCCAGCATACCGATAAGCAGGGCGATGGCACCTGTTGGGAATAATTTCAGGTATAACCCGCTGTCGTCGAGCTTGTAAGTTCCTAGTACCCGTCCCATTTGGCCAACCTGAAAAAACAGGCTTGATTTGGTGAAAGCGTGTAGAACCAGCAGCAGAAAAGCCGCGTAATATCCAATACCACCGATTCCGATAGCGATAGCCACCAGGCCCATATTTTCAAGGGTGGAATAAGCAAGCATTCTCTTGGTATGCTTGGCCTTCAACATATATCCGGCAGCAACCAGAACGGATAAAACACCGGCAAGTATGAGCACTTTGTTCATCCATCCGAAAATAGGTGAGCTCGATAATGCTTTGTATATCCTGAAAATCGAAAGGAAACCAAGATTCACCAGTCCGGTGGATATCAGCGCACCAACTGGAGGGAGTGCTACCGAGTTAGCATCGATGCCAACCGTGTGCATCGGGAATAGCTCCATCTTAGTGCTGTATCCGGTGAGGACAAAAATGAATGCGATTTTCAGGTATACCGGGTCGAGTGTGCTGGCCACCGATGCCAGTCCTTCAAAGGAGAGTCCGTGCATGCCTGTCCCTTTCATGGAGAGACTGGCAAACAGTATACCCATGTATGCCAGAGCGATACCTGTGGAACAAATAAATATATATTTCCAGGTTGCTTCCAGTGCATGCACGGTGCGTTCGCTGTAAATCAGTACCGAGGCGGTCAGGGTGGTGGCTTCCACAAGGATCCATACAAGTGTTACCTCATTGGCCAGGTAGGCACCGGTGATTGATGCAATCAGTCCGGTAAGAGCAGCATGATAGTATCTGAACCTTTTGTTGAGCGGGTCGGTAAAGTAGGGGAATCCCTGAATTACAGCCGCAGTAGAGATCAGGGTGAGCAAGCCGAGGAAGAGGATACCGGCAGCATCGTAAGTGAAATAACCCATATCGGTTTCGCCCTGATGCATCAGGACATAGCCATTGAACAGCCACTGGATCAGCATGAACAGGACCATTAGCCATCGGTTCACCTGCAGGTGACGCACAGCCAGCATGGCCATGGCAATCAAAAAGGCAGATATGAAGTAGATCGCTATCATCCTAATGTTTTAAGCTGGTCAGGTTATCAGATTCGAGATCGCTGAACTGATTGCCGATATGATTCATTAAAACGCCGATAATCAGTACACTCACAAAAATATCAAGCAGTATACCGATATTTATCAGCATAGGCATTTCACTTCCGATAGCCAGTGAGAAGAAAAATACGGCATTTTCAACAACCAGAAATCCGATCATGTGCGAAAAAATTCTTTTGTGGGTGATGATCAGGAGCACACCTGTATAAAGTGTGAACAGGGCAATCGTCATGAAAACCGCATCCAGACTGGGATTCTTGAGTACATCTGATAGAATTATGCTGATAAACAAGCCGACCATCGTGAAAAGCAAAGAATAAAATGCCGGAAAAGCCTTCGGATGCACCTTATAGACTTTTGTCTGGTTGATGATCTTGAAAAGGAAATAGGGTACGATGATAGCTTTGAATATCAGGGTCTC
>CAIMMA010000439.1 GCA_903842475.1 uncultured bacterium | reverse complement strand
CTCACCGACTTCGAACAACTGACCGGGAAGCATGTGGCCATGATCGCTTTCGGCAGTTTTTGGGGTGAACAATCCTTTCCCACCAAAACCGTGCGCATCATTTCCGCATATGGGGCCATTCCCTTGATCTACTGGTCGCCATGGGACAAGCCGTATACGGAAAGTCAAGGACCGGACCGCTTCAATCTGACCGATATCCTGGCGGGCAAATGGGATGCCTATATCGATCAGTGGGCCGATGGGGCGCGTAATTACGGCAAGCCGCTGCTGGTTACCTGGGGATTGGAGATGAATGGCGCCTGGTTCCCCTGGTCAGGGGTGTATTACGGGGGCGGCCAGGTCGTTGGGAAAATACATGGTGAGCCGCTCTTTGCAGGGCCGGAATTATTCAAGCAGGCCTACCGCCATGTGGTGGATCGGGTACGGGCCAGAAAGGCGGACAACATCCTTTGGGGGTACCACGCCAATAATTTTAATTTACCCCAGGGCAGCTGGAATGCAATGGCCAATTACTATCCCGGGGCGAGCTATGTCGATTGGCTTGGCCTGAGCGTGTACGGCAAGATGATCAAGTCAGAAGGCTGGGCCCCTTTTAACAAGGTCATGGAGGGCCCTTACAACGAAATTTGCCGACTGGACCCGCAGAAGCCGGTGATTCTGGCCGAATGGGGTGTGGCCGAATTCCCTCCGGGCGACAAGGCGGCCTTTATCACCACGGCCTTTGCGGACCTGGCCACCAAATATCCACGGGTGCGGGCCGCGGTGTATTGGCATGAACGCTGGGAAAACAAGGATGGCAGCTACAGCAATCTTCGCGTCAACTCCTCCCCCGAGGCGCTCAAGGCCTATCGGACCGGGGTGGCCACCCCTTACTGGATAGCGCACCCGCAATACGGCCCCTGAGCCGGCAGACTGGTGGAGCGCGCCCTTCGCTTCCGTGCAGTTCCTGTCTCCTCGAAAATCTCAGGAAGAACTGCCGGCGGCGTCTCGGTCCCGTGATTTCTGCCGCTGTTTCTTGGCCATTCCGATGGCCTGAATCGCCTGCACGGCGATCTCTTCGATGGACCGTCCCTCAACATTTAAAATTTTGATATTGTGCCGCATGAACAGCTGTTTGGCCTGCTGCAGCTCGCGGGTGCAATTGGCGAGGCTGGCATAGGTGGAGCCCGCATACCTTTTTTCCCGGATATTGTGCAGATATTGGGGCGACGAGGTCAGCCCGACCACCCTTTTTCGATTACGGACAATATCCTTGGGCAGTTCATACTGATCGAGATGATCGGAGGTCAGGGGAAAATTAGCGGCCTTGAGTTCCATATGGGTGGCCAGGTAGATACTGACCGGGGTTTTACCGGAACGGGATACCCCGATGAGGATGATCTCGGCCTCATCGTACTCAGCGGTGCGGGTGCCATCGTCGTGCTCCAGGGAAAAATGGATGGCATCCACCCGTTTGTCCATTTTCGAGATGGTGAAATGCCGCGAATACCCGGGTTCCCGCAGCGCCTTGCTCTCCAACGACGTTTCCAGTGCCTCGAGCGTATTGAGAAAAATATCGAAAAAATGGACCTGGGGACAGTTAAACACATCCCGGGTGGCCTGATCCATGATGGTGCAGAACACCAGGGGCTGGATGCCTTCGGACTGGCGCAGGATGTGGGCCAGGGCCTTTCTGGCGTCGTCGGGGGTATGGATGAAAGGAATTTTTTCTTCCCGGAACCGGATGCCATGGAACTGGGCCAGCAGGGCTTTGCCCATATCTTCGGCCAGAATGGCGGTGGAACCGGATACATAATAGACGTCTTTGGTGCTATCCATAGAGGCTCTGGCCTGGTTATTTACGTTTATGGCAGAAGAGGCAGCGGTATTTGGGCGGATGGGTCTCGGGGAGCGGGGCCTCGCCTTTGGGGAAATGGCAGGTTTCGCAGGATTTCTCCGCCTCTTTCTTTTTCATGGTCATGAAACGTTCATGGTTCTGATCATGGGGAAGCGGTTTGGTGGTTTCAGGGGGGGCGAACAGGAGAAACAGGAGAACGCCGGCGCAAACGACCAGGAAAAGCAGGTTGTAAAGGATGTTTTTATGTCTGGTCTGCATGGGGCATCCTGGGCTATGATCTAGGGTTTTTGCCCTCAGAAACGGCAAACAGCTGCTACTCTGCCATTTCCAGGGTACGAAAATCAAGTATTTTCATGCGTAACAGTACGGCCAGCACCTCAAGCATCAAGCCGCAGAAAGGTCGTTTTCGTGCAGCCAGGCCGACAATCCGTCGGTGCAAATGGTGTTTACGGACAAGCCCCTGCAGTTCGGAGGCTGGCGAGTTCGGATCAAGAATCATGCGGGCTACGGCCTGTCCGGAAACCAGCGCCGGATATATCCCCTCGCCGGTGAGTCCGGATGCTAAGCCGGCGGCATCACCAACCAGCCAGGTACGGTCAAAGCGAACCCCGCGATAATCGAAATTGACCAGCCCCGCCCGGATGGTCTCGGGATCGATCCGAAATCCTTGCACTGCGGCCCAGGATAACAATCGCTGTTTCAGTACCCGAGCCGACAGGTTGTTGACATCGCCATACGCACCGATGGACACCTCCTCGGCATGCGGAAAAATCCAGCCGTAGCCATAGCCGAACAGCCTGGTATGGAGGTGCCATTCCATCTGCGAAAACCGGCCTGGCAGCATGCAGTTGAGCCCGAGCCCCATGGCGGTTGTCGGCAGGCCGAGGAAGCGGCGGACCATGGAATTCGATCCGTCGGCGCCCACCAGATGATTAAAGTTCAGGGTGCGTCTGGATTTCCCTGCTGTTTCCAGGACCGCCCGATGTTTTTCCAGGGCAAGCACCCGGGTCCGGGTGAGCACAGTCACTCCTGCCGCCCTGGCCTGCTCCGCCATCCACTGCCCAAGCCGCTCCCGGCTGATGGTGGCAACGATCGGATTGGTCTCGGTCACCACCACCCGCTGCAGACGGGTCACCACATGCTGCTGGGGAAAACCGCGCTCGATCAATTCGGCCGATACATGTTTGATCAACCCGCCCCAGGTGATACCGCCGGCGCAGACCTTGGGGCCGATCCTGGCTTTACGTTCCACCAGCACGACCTTGGCGCCCTGTTGGGCCAGCAGGGTGGCGCAGGCCAGGCCGCCGGGGCCGGCGCCGATCACCAGGATGTCGGTTTTCTCCAGCATCTGGGTCAGATTCCCGGACTAGAAATGAAAACAAAGGAAGCTGCGGTTTGCGGCGATCGGGTCATTTTTATCCTGAAAACAGGGGAAACAGGTCTTATGCTTGCTTTCATCAAGTCTTTACGATAGCTTTGAGCATCTTGAACGGCCCGATAGCGACAGGCGCATTCCATTCCTTGCGAATCGAAAAAAAACCACCCAACGGAGCATTGGCTGATGGCGCCTGGCGCTGATTCGTTGAAAAACATATTGTACGCCCTTGGAGCCAATTTCGCTATTTTTTTGGCAACACTCTTTGCCACGATTTTCACCGGCGCCCGCGTACCCACCGGGGTACGGCAAGGAAATGGACTCCTGGTCATCTATTGTCGCGCTCATGCGCTTCAGCATGGGCGGCCTCTTTTCTATATCTCCGGGATACCAGACAAGCCACCACCCCGAACCCCTGAAAACCCTGCTCCTTGCCTGTAGGTGCGGCTCTTTTCCCTGATTGTCTTGACTGATCGATTCTTTCCTTAACTATAATTCCAGAGGTTATGCCGTTGACTACACCTAAAAAAGAGATCTTCCTGAAAGATTACACCCCACCCGCGTATCTGGTCGACAGCGTTGCCCTGCGGGTCGAGCTCGAGCCCCGGCACACCCGGGTCCATTCCCGGTTGCAGTGCCGCCCCAATACCAGGCAACGCCAACCGCTCATCCTCAATGCTAAAAAGCTGGAACTGGTGCGGGTCGCCCTTGACGGCACAGAGCTCACCGATGAACAATATCGCTTTACTGATGGGTTCCTGGAAATATTTAAGGTGCCGGATCAAATCTTTTCAGTGGAAATCGATACGGTCATCAACCCGGAAGGCAACACCGCCCTGGAAGGGCTGTATCGTTCATCGGGCAACTACTGCACCCAATGCGAGCCGGAAGGGTTTCGCACCATCAGCTGTTTTCCGGACCGACCCGACGTGATGAGTGTTTTCACCACCACGGTGATCGGCGACAAGACCACCTGCCCGGTGCTGCTTTCCAACGGCAATCTTATTGACAGCGGCGACTTGGACGACGGCCGTCATTATGCAACCTGGCACGACCCGTTCCCCAAACCCTGCTACCTCTTTGCCTTGGTAGCCGGCAACCTGGTCCGGATCAGCGACACCTTCACCACCTGCACCGGCCGGGAAATCGGCCTGCATTTCTATGTGGAGGAGCGCAACCGGCAAAAATGCGACCATGCCATCCGCTCCCTGCAAAAAGCAATGCGCTGGGATGAAGAACAATTCGGGCGAGAGTACGATCTCGACACCTACATGATTGTGGCGGTGGATGACTTCAACATGGGCGCCATGGAGAACAAAGGGCTCAACGTCTTCAACTCCAAGTATGTGCTGGCCCTGCCCGAGACCGCCACCGACGTCGATTACGAGGGGATCGAAGGGGTGATAGCCCACGAGTATTTTCATAACTGGACCGGCAATCGGATCACCTGCCGCGACTGGTTCCAATTAAGCCTCAAAGAAGGACTGACCGTGTTCCGCGACCAGGAGTTTACCGCGGACATGACCTCGCGACCGGTGAAACGAATCCAGGACGCCAACATCATCCGATCGTTCCAGTTCCGCGAGGACTCCGGCCCCATGGCCCATCCTGTCCGGCCGCCTTCTTTTGTGGAAATCAATAATTTTTACACACTGACAGTTTACAACAAGGGCGCCGAACTCATCCGCATGCTCCACACCCTGCTCGGCCCGGAAACCTTCCGCAAGGGCATGGACCTCTATTTCGAACGCCACGACGGCCAGGCCGTGACCTGCGACGATTTTACCGAAGCCATGGAAACCGCCTGGGGCCGCAATCTGGAGCAATTCAAATACTGGTACAGCCAGGCCGGCACCCCGGAATTAACCGTCCGGGCCGCCTATGATGAGCAAGCCCTGCAGCTGACCCTCAGCATCACCCAAACCTGCCCGGCAACCCGGGAAACTGCCGCAAAACAACCGTTCTTGATGCCGCTGGCCGTGGGACTGCTCGATGACCACGGCGCATCGATCCCTCTGGACGATGCGGTATCGGGGGCAACCACCAAGGTGCTGCACCTTTCGGAACAACAGCAGGATTTTGTTTTCTCCGGCATCACCAACCGGCCAACCGTCTCTTTTCTCCGTAATTTCTCGGCACCGGTGCGGGTCGATTTCGAGCAGTCCGACACGGAACTGGGCTTGCTGATGGCCAGTGATGCTGATCCGTTCAATCGCTGGGATGCCGGGCAGCGGTTAGCCTTACAATCCATGCTCGCCCAGATCGAGCGGTACCAGCAAGGCCAACCAGTCCTGGTGCCGGAACTGTTGGTCAAAGGGATGGCCAACCTGCTCGCTGACCAGGAAAGTGAGCCGGCATTCCTGGCCATGGCCCTCATCCTCCCTTCGGAAAACTGGATAAGCCAGCAGATGGCCGTGATCGACCCGGTGGCGGTATTTACGGTCCGCCAGCAGTTCCGAGCCCAGTTGGCCCGCATTCTTCAGGAGCCACTCCTGGTACGCTACCAGGCTTTGCAGGACACCACCCCGTATCGCTACAGCGCCAAAGACGCAGGCAGGCGTGGCTTGCGCAACCATTGCCTCGCCTATCTGCTGACCCCCGATCACGGCGGCGTTCTTGACCCTGCGCTGCTGCGGTTGGGGTTGCAGCAATACGCCGCCAGCGACAACATGACCGACGGCATCTCAGCCTTGAACGGCGTCGCCAATGCCGACCTCGCGGCCGGAACCCGACTGCTTGCCGATTTCCATGCCAAATGGCAGCACGATCCGCTGGTGGTCGATAAATGGCTGATCCTTCAATCCGGCTGCACCCTGCCCGGTACCCTCGACCGGGTCAAGACGCTGACCACGCATCCGTCTTTTACCTACAAAAATCCTAATAAAGTACGGTCCCTGATCGCCACCTTCTGCGCCACCAATCATGGTCAGTTTCATGCCGCCGATGGCGGCGGCTACGCCTTCCTTGGCGACCAGGTGCTCCTGCTCGACCGCCTCAATCCGCAAATCGCCTCACGGATGATCACCCCGCTGACCCAATGGCGGCGGTATGACCAATCCCGTCAGCAGCAGATGCAGGCACAACTCGAACGCATCGCCAACCAGCCGTCGCTTTCCGATGATGTCAAAGAGATCGTGGAACGAACCTTGGGTTGAATCATCCTTTCTTGGCAAAGACCAAGGTCAGGTCACCGCTAACTAACGGAATCCGAGAACGATTCCACTCAATCATTCTCAATGAATTCTACCAGGTGACTTTCCGCAAGTTCCTCTATGCCGCCATAGAGGAACTGCAAAATGACCTCGACGAATGGTTTGTCCGCTACAATACCGTAAGAACCCATCAGGGATAAGTGTGGAGTAGATGAACTCCAAGGGAAACGCTTGAAGATGGAATGATTTTTCGGCAGGATAAAAACTTGCAACAAATCTGACCTGACAGACACCAGCGAAAAACTGGCAACTGTCAGGTCGGATCGCAACGGCTAGCCCTTAATCAACTCTGGGTAGTGCTTTTTAACTACGTCATCCCTAGTTGGTGGGCGTGACCAGAAAGGATTGATCCGACGATACTGCCAGCCTTGGCTCTTGAACATTCTCCGGGGTGGTACTCGGAAAGGCCAAGCTGACGAATTTATCGGCATGGTTGCGGGAGATAATCACTTTGTTTTTCACTGTAACCCCCGGGAAAAAATCATTGCCGCGTTCACGATTGGCTTGGGCTGCTTGTTTCATTTTGCTGATTTGGAGGTAACAGTCGTTGAGACTGCTTTCATGGCCACACCCTAGCATATGGTAGCTCTCGTGGATGGCCGCATCTGCTGGCGGAACAATAAGCTGGGTGAACGAAGCTATTTCTGCCACGACATAGCCTCGCGTGTGGGATGCGGTCTCCACCGCCCCAAGGACTTCTGACCCGAGCAGTCCATAGAGAAAATCCCCCCCATGTCGTCCCACAAGGGCAAACATTCGATCACAACCGGGTTCAAGAGGTCGCCGGGCCACATCCTCGATGATCCCATTCATGCTAAACGCTGGTCGAACCCATGGTCTGACCCAAGGAACCGTAACATCCAGGCCGTAAGAAGAAAACTCCTCCCCAACCTTGCTCATCAGCATTCTTGCATCAGCTTCGGTGATGCTTTTTTCCGCGAGGATACATATTCGCAACTCTTCTCGCTGGCCAAAATCGAAGGCCTTGAGGGCGTTACGATCATGTGTGCCGACGGAGGTGCAGGCGGACATCCCCAGCACCAAAAATAGTATGAGTAAGAGTCCTCCCATATTTTGAAACATTTTCAGGGAAGTGTCGTGCAAGCGAACAGGCGTATTCGCGGCATCCACTGGCGTACAAAGTCCGTCCCCTTGTAGAAAAATGTTTATTGTAGCCACCAATGCACTTCGTGTCGGCAACCTTCCCCCTGCTCCCACGATTAACGCGCTTTTCATTAATGAATTTTTCATTTTCCCTCCTAAGGGTTACGTAAAGAACGCTCCACGAGGATATTTGAAATAATGCGCTTTGCAGGTGGTATCTCAGGAATCGTACCAGTTTAAATTTTACATACTGGTTGCTTAAATTGAATTTAAAAAAAACTATGAAGACAGCAAGTTGGATTATTTTCATGGCTCATATTTTTAGGTTAAAACCTTTCCCCATGGCCTTCTATGTTCATGCTTTTCTCGAACATTCGACTTTTACTGACAAAAAGCATGACCATCACTGACGAAAAGTGTCACCTCTTGCTCGAATATCCGCGGAAACCGGTGGACTGTTAAGATATTATCTATTGTGTCAATAGATTATTTTTTTTT